>JAPPBK010000063.1 GCA_026705105.1 Chloroflexota bacterium
GTGCTGGTGCGCGGACCCAAGGCGTACACCGACCACCCGTCGGCGGTGGTCAGCGTGGGCGACGACGGCGGGTCGTCGGGGCGGCTCAGGCGCGACATGGGCATCATTCCGCCCGGTGACCTGCGCAACTGCATCGCGGCCCTCGCCGACGCCGAACCTTTGATGACCCGGCTGTTCCAGTACCGCTTCCCCGAAGGCTCGGGCAACGGACTCGAGGGCCACTCGTTCGGCAACCTGTTCATCGTGGCCATGTCGGACGTGGCCGGCTCGATGGAAGAGGCAATCCACGAGACCGGCCGCGTGCTCGCGGTTCGCGGGAAGATCCTGCCCTCGACGCTGGAGAACATCCGGCTCGCGGCGATGACCGCCGACGGCGAGAAGATTCGCGGCGAATCGTCGATCACCGAGGCCGGCCAGCGGATCGCGCAGTTGAACCTCGAGCCGCTGCACCCCGATGCGTACCCGGAGACGTTGAACGCGATCCGCAACGCCGATCTGATCGTGGTCGGACCCGGATCGCTGTTCACCTCGGTCCTGCCCAACCTGCTCGTGCCCGACCTGCGGCTGGCGTTCCAGGAGTCGGCCGCGATGAAGCTGTACGTCTCCAATGTCGCGACGCAGCATGGTGAGACCGACCACTTCACCGTCCAGGATCACGTCAGCGTGATCGCCGATCACATCGGCGGCGTCCCGTTCGACGCGGTCGTGGCCAACAGCAACAGCCGCGCCCGATTGCCGCGCGGCTGGAAGTCGGAGCCAGTGCACATCGCCCGCGAGGGTGCGGAATCGCAGCTACCCGAGTCGCTGCGGATCATCGAGGCCGACATCGTCGACACCGGGAATCGTTACCGGCACGACAGCGCGAAGCTGGCCGACGCCATCATGACGGCCTACCATGAGGGTCGCGAAGCCGGTGTGAGGCCGCGGCGGACCCAGCGTGTCAGCGCGGCGGGCCGATAAGGCCTGAGACCGCAGGCCGCAATCCACAGGTTTGAATTGGGCGGAGATACGACAAGCACGTGAGCACCTCCGACATCCTCAACGTCTTTCAGATCCTGATTGCCCTGGTCGTGATCGCGGCGGTGGTGCTGCAGGCCAAGGGCGCGGGCCTGGGCAACATATTCGGCGGTGTCGGTGGCGACTCCTATCGCACCCGCCGGGGCCTTGAACGCACCCTGTTTCGCGGCACCATCGTGTTGATGCTGGTCTTCGTCGGGTTGAGCATCGCCGCCGTCCGCATCTGAGCCTGCCTCAGACCATCGACCACCGTTTCACCGCCATGTCCGATGCACCGCGAGTCCTCTTCTATGGATCGCCCGATTTCGCCGTGCCGACCCTGCAGGCGCTCATCGACAGCCCCTGGCGTCCCGTCGCAGTCGTCACACAGCCGGACGCCAGGGCAGGCCGCGGGCGGTCGATGCGCCCGCCGCCCGTCAAAGAGGTTGCCGAGGCCCACGGTATCCCGGCGATTCAACCTGCCAAGCTCCGCGAACGTGCTGCTATCGCGCAGGTCGCGAGCCTGCGCCCCGACCTGCAGATCGTGGCCGCCTATGGGCAGATCATCCCGAAGCAGATCCTCGACCTTCCACGATTCGGCTCGCTGAACGTACACGCGTCGCTGCTGCCGCGCTGGCGCGGCGCTTCTCCGATCTCCGCTGCAATCCTGCATGGCGACGCCGAGACCGGCGTGACGATCATGTTGGTCGACGAAACCGAGGACACGGGAGCCATCCTGCGGCAACGCGCGACCCCGATCGGCGAGTCCGAACACGCCGGTGAGCTCAGCCGACGACTCGCGAACCTCGGCGCGGTCTTGCTGATTGAGACCATCCCGGACTGGCTCGACGGCAACATCACCGCCAGCCCGCAAGACGATGCCCTGGCGACTCGCGCGCGGCGCGTCAAGAAGGCGCAGGGCAGAATCGACTGGTCGCAATCGGCGCAGCAGATCGCCAGGCACGTCCGCGCATACACGCCATGGCCGTCAGCCGGCACGACCCTGGGCGAGCAGACTGTCCGCGTGACCGCTGCCACAGCCGGCGAATCAACCAGCTCGGAACCGCCGGGTACGGTTACGGCGCTGGGGAGCGCAATCGTCGTTGCCACAGGTTCAGGCCAGCTCAATGTCCACCGATTGCAACGAGCAGGGAAGCGGGAGATGAGCGCCGAAGAGTTTGCCCGGGGCGCGAGAGACCTGGTGGGACAACGATTCGATTCCGGCGATGTCTGAGACGCCCGATCTGCTCTGCTTGGACGAGGCGGGCCTGAGGCAGCTCGTTGAATCGCTGGGACAGCCTGCCTATCGGACCAGGCAGATCTGGCGACAGCTCTACCAGCGTGGCGAAGTCGATCCGTTGGCGATGTCCGACCTGCCAAGCGAGTTTCGGCGGCAGCTCGCCGATGTCTCGCCCCCTCCAGAGCCGCCCCTCGAAGTCCAGACCTCGGACGACGGTTCGACCAGCAAGGCGCTGATTCCACTGGTTGACGGCGAGATGATCGAAACCGTGCTGATCCGCTCCGCGCCGAGAGACACCGTCTGTCTCTCCTCGCAGGCCGGTTGCGCGATGGGCTGCGTCTTCTGCGCGACGGGACTCCAGGGCCTGCGACGTCAGCTCACGACAGGAGAGATCATGCGTCAGGCAATCCTGGCGCGCGGCTGGGCGCGGGCGGAGGGACGAGAACTGACCCACGTCGTCTTCATGGGCATGGGCGAGCCGCTGGCCAACTACGCGAATGTCAGCGAGGCGATCGCACGGCTCACCGATGCGGAGGGGTTCGGCATGTCGCCGCGACGGATCACGGTCTCGACCGTGGGCGTGCCGCCCGGCATCCGCCGGCTGGCGGCCGATCACCCGCGCGTCAACCTCGCGGTCTCGCTGCACGCGCCGGACTCGAAGCTGCGCCGCGAACTCGTGTCGGTGCCAGGCGCGTCTATCGACGACAT
>JAPPBK010000108.1 GCA_026705105.1 Chloroflexota bacterium
CCACATGGTGATGGGCAATATCCGTCATCCACAGGCCGCCGGTCACCGGGTTGACCCCTCCCTTGAAGGTGAGGAAGTCGCTGTAGGCAGCCCAGTTGCCACTAAAGAACGGCGCCAATCCCGCATTGAACCCGGGGAACATCTGCCCCATCACGCCTTGGTCGATAAAGACCTGGGCCGGTGGCATGTCAGCCACGGTGGCAATGGTCTGGCCACTGATGGTGAGGGGCTCGCCCGCGTCAATGGCGTCCAGCACCTGGTTGACAGGCAGAGAAACATGGATCACATGCCCCGCCCAGCCCAGGGACCCCAGGCCAATGAGGCCGGCCAGGTGGTGATTGAGCATGGACTCCGCATTCTGGAACCACTCCAGCTTTGGCGCTGCCTTGTGGTAGTGGAATGCGCCAGCGGTGAGCATCAAGCCAGCCGCCACCAAACCACCAATGGCTGTCACCAGAAGTTCATATTCATGACCGCTCTCGCCAGGGCGCGTCGCGGGGTTCGAACTCGGGCGTCAGGCCGACTTGGACCGCGTTGGCGTGGAATGCGTCGACATCGTCGACATAGAAGATTGGGCGACCCCAGAACCCTGAGGCGGGCTCGGCGGCGATCAGGTTGAGGTAACTCTCGCCGGCTCGATACGAGGTGAACCCGGCCTGCGGGCCGCCGTAGAGCTTTTCGAAGCCGAGCGCTTCGTAGAACTCGGTTGCCGCGGCCATGTCGGCGGTGGCGAGCGTGACTGCGCTCAACGCCGTGACGCGCGCCATGTCAGGTCAGGTCCGTGAACGGATTGTGCGCGAGTTCCCAGAGGTAGCCGTCGGGATCGCAGAAGTAGCCGCTGTAGCCGCCCCAGAAGACCTCCTCGGGCTGCTTGACCAGCGTGGCGCCGGCGTCGACGGCCTCCTGCATGGCGGTGTCGACTGCGTCGCGCGACGGCAGATTGTGGGCGAGCGTGACTGTCGGCGTGCCCGACGCGGGATCGGCGAAGGGGACGTCGGCTTCATCCGGAAACCTGTCTCGGCGATAAAGCGAGAGCCAGGTTCCTTCAAGTTCGAGGAAGCAGATGTTGTCGCCGTCGTTGTAGCTGGGCGCCGGCAAGCCGAGTCCGTCGCGGTAGAAGCGGACGGAGGCGTCGAGGTCGGACACACCGAGCGTGACGATGCTGATCTTGGGTTTCATGGACTCAGCGTACCGCTGGTTCAGGGCGTTGCAGCATCGACGGCGCGTCGGATCGCCTCAAGTGAAGTGCCTGCGCTAACTCCATTGACATGAACCCTCGGACCGTAACTGACGCCGAGTGCTCGCGCATCATTGACAATCTGTTCGTGCGCGTCGCGAGTTGCCGGATCGTCGTAGCACTGCTCAAAACGCTCGCGATCGAGGCCGATATCGTCCGCGTAGTCGATCAGTAGCCCGCGAGAGGCGGCGCGGCTGCCATCGACCAGGAAGCGGTCGTGGAAGCGCCAGAACGCTGCGCCGCTCTGCTGGGTCGCGCAGACCATCGCGTGCCCGACCCGTTCGGAAGCGGCGCCGAGGTAGGCGATGTTGACGAACTTGAACCGTGCGATGCCGGTGCGGACGTACTCGTCGATCAGTCGCGGCTCAACCTGAGTCGCGATGGTCTTGCAGCCCGGTCAAAACGGATCGCCGTACTCAGTGATTAGGACCGGCGCGTCAGGATCGCCGACGATGTTGCCTTCCACGATCAGGCCCTCGCGGTGCCCGAAGCTGATGACTTCGCCGGTCGGTGTGGATTGCTCGGCTTGCTCCGGTGGCGTCGTCACGGTTGGCGTCTCGGAATCGTCCGCGGATGTCTCCGGTTCGGGCGTCTCGTCGACTTCGGGCTCGGGTGGTGGCGGGATGCTCACGGGCGTGCTGATCAGCCAGACGCCGACTCTCGCGTTCGCGGGGAAGAAGCGACCTCGCGGCGCATACACCGTGCGCGGCTCGACGGCGCGGACGGCGAACTCGACGCGGCGGTTCTCGTGCCGCCGCGCAAGGATCTGCAGCTCGGCGCCGTTGGCCAGGCTCACCGGACTGCTGACCAGCCACCCGGTGGCTCTGTCGCCAGCTGGGAAGAAGCGCGACCTCGGGCTCAGGTCCCGGCCGCTTGCGCGCAGACCGAACTCGATCGAGCCGCTCACGACCAGCCTGGCTCGGACCTGGACGGTCTCCGCGTCCTGGGCGACGGAGGTTGAGCCTCCGCTGAGTAGCGCGAAGGCGAGCAACGAGCACGCGCCCAGGGCGGCGGCCAGGATCGGTCGAATCATGGTGTCAATGGTACGGCGAAGGGCGGCGCGTTGGCACAAGGCTTGAGCGTGCCCCCCTCTGCCCCCCGCCTTCGCGGGGGCAGCAATCCTCCCTCTCCCCCCGCGGAGCGGGGGGAGAGGGAGGATTGCTGCTGCGCATCTCTCCCCTGGCAGCGCGGGAGAGGGAGGAATGGCGGCTAGAAGGAGAGTGCGGCGGGTTCTACCTGTCCGCCCTCGAGGCCCTGGGGCCACCAGTGGTCTTCCCAGCCTTCGTCGTCCCAGATGTGCTTGAGGTTGGGCAGCACCTGCTGGGCGGTCATCTCGATGTTGGGGATGGCCAGTTCCTTGGGAATCGAACCGAACTGGTTGAGGATCATCAGGTGTCCGACGTGGAGCGTCTTGATGACCTCTTCAAGCTGCTCGGTGACCTGGCTCGGCGTGCCGGCGACGATGTTGCCCTCGCGGATCAGGTCGGCCCAGGTGATCTCCGAGTTGGCCTTGGACTCGACCATCTTCTCGGCGGTCTTTTCGCCCTCGAACTTCTTCGAGTCGCCGAAGACGGGCTTGAGGCCCTGGCTGCGGGTGAAGCCCTGCTCGATGGTGCGGACGGTGCGGTAGCCGGGCGGGTCGGCGTAGCGCGGGTCGATGTGGAGCATCTTGTTGTAGAAGTACTCCGCGTGCGGCCCGAACT
>JAPPBK010000166.1 GCA_026705105.1 Chloroflexota bacterium
CAATCGAGGCTGGTCGATGGTCGCGGGTACCTCCGTCCCGGCTCCGATCGACACCGAGGCCGAGAGTCCCAGCCATGGAGGTGAACCTTGAAGGCTCGCTTCGCACTCACACTGGTCCTGTCGTTCGCCGGGGGCGTTCTGCTGACGGCCGGCCTGGGCGGTGCGACGGGGATCTTCGACCGCGGGCCGAGCGACCTCGACGTGCGGGAGGCCGATGTCCGTGGATATGAGCAGGCGATCGCCGAAGCGGAGATAGGCAAGGCGCAGCAGGTCGCGGAGGAACGCCGGCGCGGACACCTTCGCGGCCGCGAGTCGGCGGAGTGGATCTTCCTTGATCGGATGCCGAATCCCGACAGTTGGTTCGCCGGCGTCCACTCCGGCCGGACGAGATTAATCGAGCTGGCCGAGGAGGCATACCAGGAGGGGCTGCAAGACGGCGAACGCGAGGGACGCAACGAAGCGCTGGCGCGCAACGACTGAACCCGGACGATGAGCCGCCAGAGATTCTCTTCCAGCGATGATCCCGCTGAGTTCGGTCAGTTCCGCGTCGCTAGGTGAGACTCAGCACGACATCCCCGATCCCTGGGAACGCAATCTTCACTTCCATCCCCGCCTGGCCGCCGGGATGCAGCGCGGCTGCGCCCGTGGTGATGATCTCCCCGGCCGAGACGGTCATGCCGCGATTGTTGATCTCGTTGACCGTCGCGACCAGTACCTCGGTCGGATTCGGCCGTCCGTCGCGGCCCTCAGCCACGACCTTGCCGTCGATCTGTATCGAACAGGGCAGGCTGACAAGATCCTTGCTCTGCCAGTCGTCGATCTCCGGTCCGACGATCAGCGCCTGGTTGCCGACGCCGTCGGCGGCCATGCTGGGGAACTCAGGCACGCCGCCGTAGCGGTTGTTGGGCGCTTCGATCACGATGTAGGCGTTCGACACGCCGTCCAGCACCGACGCCTCGCTGTGGCCGCCGTCGGTAGGTGCGTACTCTCGACCCACCCGGAACGCGACCTCGGCCTCCAGGATGCAGGCGACGAAATCTGCGCCGGGGATCGACGCGGGCGAGTCCATGACCATGCCCTCGAAGAACGGCGCGAGCACCATGTCTTCGCCAACCACGGCCGCCTTCCAGGCCACGGCAGGTCGCGGGTTGCGCGACCAGCGCTCCCAATAGATGCGACCGCCGTCGTCGGGATTCTGCGGTCGGCAGGACTCGGGAATCGGCGGCAGCGGCAGACCGTTGGCGGTGGCTTCGTCGAGGAAGTCGGCGGCTTGCTTGACCTGGGCGTCGGTGAGAGCGTCGGACATGCTGGCATCCAATCGGACTATTCGGCTCATTGAACGGTTGCTAGCAGGATAGGAGCCGGCAGGCTCGATTCCTGCATCGGGTTACTCTGCGGGCATGACGAACACTCCACCGCGACCCGTCGACGAGCTGGTCGAGTTCCTCCGCTCGCTGGGCACGGCTGAGATTGACCACACCGGGCACGACTTCCTGACCCATCTCCGGTCCGTCCACGACCTGCTCGCCGAGCACGACGCCGGCGACGAGCTTGCGGCGGCCGGGCTGTTCCACTCGATCTACGGCACCGAGAAGTTTCAGGAGTTCTGTCTGCCGCTGGATCAGCGGCAGCTGGTGCGTGACCTGATCGGCGAACGAGCCGAGCGCATAGCCTGGCTGAACTGCTTCATGGAACGCTCGACGTTCGATGCTGCAGTCTCGTCGGCATTGGACGGCGAGTCGGAGCTGGCGATCCGCGACCGCGACGGAAACCCTCCGATTGCCGTCACGAACGAACAGCTTTGCGATCTGGCAACGGTCCACCTCTTCGACTGGTTGGAGCAGGTCGAACGCTCCGAGTTCGGCTGGGGCTACCGTCGTTCCGCCTATCGCGAGATGGCGCGGCTGGTCGGTCCGGATGCGGAAACGCTTTACTTCAAGGTCTTTGCAGGCGAACCTCAATCCCCGGCCCAGACCGTCGCCGGCTCGTAACCACGTCTTGCTCCTGTCCTAGACTGCGCACGTTCCGCGTGACGTTGACTGCGTCCGCGGATCCGGCCAAGTGTCCTTGAGAGGAGCAAGCGGTGACCACCGACATTGACGCGACGGCAGACAAGTATCTGCGCGACAAGTACGCCATCATCGGCATAGGCGAGACGACCTACACTCGCGGTTCGGGTATGACCACCCGCGCCCTGGGCACCTGGGCGATCAAGAACGCGATGGACGACGCCGGCATCCCGGCGTCCGAGATCGACGGCATGATGTCCTACTCGGGCAACGACTCGACCGCTTCTCCCATGCTCGCCGGCGACTTGGGCATACGGCTCAACTTCTACATGGACGTCCAGGGCGGCGGTTCGTCGTCCGAGGCGCTGATCGGCCTCGCTATCGGCGCGATCGAGGCCGGCATGTGCGAGACGGTGGTGATCTTCCGCTCGATGAACGGCTTTTCCCAGGTCCGGATCGGAGGTACCGGCGCGCGCGCCTCGGTGCCGGTCGGCGGCGACGCGCTGCACGCGGCCGCCTACGGCTGGTTCTCGGCCGGGCAGAACTTCTCCCCGACCTTCATGCGCCACATGTACGACTACGGGACCACGCCCGAGCAGGTGGCGATGGTCAAGGTGATCCACTCCGAGCACGCCTCGAACAACCCCAAGGCCTACTACAAGCAGCGCGTGACGGTCGAAGACGTGGTCAACTCGCGGATGATCTGCAAGCCGCTGCACCTGCTCGATTGCTGCGTCGAGACCGACAACGCGACTGCGGTGATCGTGACCTCGGTTGACAAGGCCTACGACTACCGGAACACGCCCGCGCGCATCCTCGGCGTGGCCGGACGCGTCTGCAAACCGCGCATCGACATGCATTTCCAGCACGGTCCGATCTCGACCGTCGCCGGGCACTACATCAAGGACATCATCTACCGCAACGCG
>JAPPBK010000227.1 GCA_026705105.1 Chloroflexota bacterium
TTCTCCGCGGCTATCGGGCTGATCGTCCACCTGGTTATCATGCGCCGACTCCGCGCCGCTTCACCGCTGGTGCGCGTCGTTGCGACGCTGGCCGTGCTGGCCGTGCTCACCGCCATCTTCCAGCTTCGCTACGCGGCAACTGTGATCGGAGTGCCGAGTATCCTGCCTAACGGTGTTTGGCAGCTGAGGGAGGGAGACCCGCCGTTCCTTCTGGCGCAGGATCGGGTGATCCTCGCTGCGATCGCGATCGCGGTGACTGGCGTGCTGATGATCATTCAGCATCGGACGCTTCACGGTCTGGCCACATCTGCGGTGGCCGACAATGAGCAGGCTGCCGCGGCCCTGGGTTGGTCGCCCCGGTTGCTCGGAGCAGTCAACTGGGCGGTTGGCTCGGCGCTCGCCGCAGTCGCGGGCATCTTCATCGTGCCGATAGCCGGTCTGCGCGTCACCACTCTCACGACGCTGTTGCTCTCGGGGATCGCGGCGGCTCTCGTCGCCCGGTTTGCGTCGTTCAGTGTTGCCCTCGTTGCCGGACTTGGGATCGGCGTCGCGCAATCGCTCCTCTCGCGCTTCGCGTCAGATGTGACCGGACTCTCGACCTCCCTGCCGTTTCTCGTGGTGATCGCGGTGATGGTGATACGCGGCAGGGCTCTGCCGCTGCGCAGCTACGCCACAGACAAGCTCCCGTCCATCGGTAGCGGGAAGCTCCGACTTGGCCCGATCATTGCAATCAGTGCCGTGGCCATATTCTGGATTCTCTCCTCGGATGACAGGGCTACCAGCCGGGCGATGGCCACGACGGCGATTGTTGTCATCCTTTTGCTCTCGTTCACCGTCATAACGGGTTACGCAGGGCAACTCTCTTTGGCTCAATTCGCTTTCGCTGGTATCGGTGCGTTCATCGCGGGGCGACTACAGGCGGCGGCTGGAGTCCCGCTCAGCTTGGCATTCGTGATCGGGATACTCGGCACCGCTGCCGTCGGGGCGCTGATTGCTATTCCGGCGGTCCGAACACGCGGAGTGAACCTTGCGATAATCACCCTCGGCCTCGGCGAGGCCGTCCTGGCATTGGTGTTCAACGACCCGTCCATGTCGGGCGGCGGCGGAGGGACCAAAGTCGGTGTTCCTACGCTGTTTGGATGGCCAATCGGGGGCCGCGAGCACCTCGATCGGTATGCCATCGTCGCAGTTTTTTGGGTGGTTGTCGTGGCGCTGGTGGTCGCGTGGCTCCGCCAATCAGCACTGGGCCGAAATCTCATTGCGATCCGAACGAACGAACGAGCTGCGGCTGCCATGGGCATCGACGTCGTTCATGGCAAGGTGGTTGCGTTCGCGATCGCGTCCGGCATCGCTGGACTCGCCGGCATCCTTCTCGGCTACCAGAACGCCAACATCGTCTACTCGACACAGTTCGGATCCGACGTCTCGATCGAGATGCTGACGCTCGCCGTGATCGGCGGGATCGGCTACATCGGTGGCGCGCTCATCGGTTCTCTGCTCGCCCCGGCCGGCATCATCGACAAGGTCGTATCCGGATTCTTCGACGACATTGGCAGCTACCTGCCCATCATCGCCGGATTCGTGGTCCTTTTCAATCTCATGGAGATGCCGAATGGGATATTTCCCACCATGTGCCAGATGTCGGGGCGCATCGCTTCCCGACTGCGCCGTATCGGCAGGCGCGACGAGGCAGACAGTCGCGTGCGCCCGCGCCCTGCCGGCAACGAGGGACATCGAGCTAGCGGCCGAGGAGCGCATGAGGCGGAACGCGTTCCACAGATGGAAGTCCGCCTGCACGACGTGGTTGTGCGGTTCGGAGGACTGACTGCGGTCGACGGGGTGTCCTTCGAGGTGCGAACAGGGCGGGTACTGGGACTGATCGGCTCGAACGGTGCAGGCAAATCGACGGTCATAGATGCTGTCACCGGGTTCACGAAGACCGACCGCGGAAGAGTGTTTCTCGGTAACGAAGATGCGACTGGCCAGTTGCCGCACTGGTGGGCCCGAGCCGGAGTCAGCAGATCGTTTCAGTCCCTGGAACTCTTCGAGGACCTCACCGTCGCGGAGAATCTCCGAGCTGCGGCCGATGAGCGCTCCCCTGCCGCGTGCATGCCCTGGTTCGGTCGTCGCAGAACCCGAGAATCCGATGACCTGATCGCAGAGGCCGTGCGCGGGCTCGAGCTCGAGGAGGAGCTGCACCACCCCGTGAGCGATCTCTCACATGGCACCCGACGCCTGGTCGCCATCGCCCGCGCGATGGCAACAGGGCCGTCGCTGCTATTGCTCGACGAACCCGCGGCCGGCCTGTCCGACGCCGAGTCAGGCGAACTCGCACGCATGATCAGACAACTGGTCGACGATCGCGGGGTTGGAGTCCTTCTCGTGGACCATGACATGCACTTCATCGGGTCCCTGTGCGACGAGATCGTTGTACTGGAGCATGGGGCCGTCATCGCTCGTGGCACACCGACAGAAGTCATGTCTGATCCCACAGTCATCGCGTCATACCTCGGTAGCCTCGACGACGTGGGCCCGGATCCACCAAGCCAGCCAGTCACAGAGGCCTGACTGGCCGAATACCGATTCCCGAACGAGCGCCAGGTCCTCGCGGGGACTCGGCCCAGAGCTTCAGGATGACGGTGGTTTGAACCCCTGGCTCTGTGAGGCAAGGAGTTGTCCCGGGCGGCCACTACACATTTGAACACGATGCGGTTGTCTGTCTAGACTTCGGGCATGTTGAGGGGCGCGCATCGATGTTCACCGCCCTCGGAGCGACAGAAGCAACAGTCGCGTTTAGCGATTACTAAGTGGAGGCTGCCCTGGTGACCGACTCTCAAGCCGAAGCCGTGGCGCGGTGGAATGCGTATCTCGGCGCTCCACATCCTGATGGGGTCTCGACTGACCGGGGATGTTGTTGCGGAGATCAAGAGGC
>JAPPBK010000047.1 GCA_026705105.1 Chloroflexota bacterium
ATCGACCACCGGCGCTTGGCGCCCCTGCCACCCCATCGGGACACCTGGGCGTCGCTGATTGCGCGCGCGTTCAAGCTGGGCGCCGAGGACTACGTGGTCAAGCCCTTCTCGCCGACCGAATTGGCCGCGCGGATCGACGCGGCCCTGCGCAAGCGCGCTGCGCCCGAGCTGGCACAGCCTGACGAGCCCTACCGCAATGGCCAGTTGACCATCGACTACGCCCGGCGTGTCGTGACTGTCGCCGGACAGCCAGTTTCGCTGACCGTGCTCGAGTACCGCCTCCTGGTCGAGCTCTCTATCCACGCCGGGCGCGCGCTCAGCCATGAGCGGTTGCTCGGACAGGTCTGGGGACCCTCCAAGGCCCAGGACTCCGGCCCGGTCCGCAACCTCGTCCAGCGCCTCAGACGTAAGCTGGGCGACGATCCGGCCGATCCGCAACTCATCCTCTCGGAACCGCGCTTCGGTTACCGGATGGCCTTTCCTGAAGAGTTGGTCCCGTCACGAGAGGACAACGGCTCATAGATCACCGCAGCCCGAAGCTGGGTTGTTCGACGAGCCGCCGAGGACGTACACCCGATTCGCCCTGCCGGAGGCGCTCGCGCGCCTGGTCTCTCGCGCTTCCACGGGACCGCGACTCAGCGCGGTCCTGGCCACGCTGGAGATGTCGCCGAAACGGATCCCTCGTGAGCCGGCTTGAACCCTGAGCCGTCGCGAGCAGCGCCCCACAGTCCCGCGTTACCCCCGCCAGCTCTAGCTGCCAGGCACAGCGAGCACCTGGCCCACGACGATCTGCGAAGGATTGTCGATGCAGTTGATCTCGACCAGTTCGTCGAGCGGCACCTCGAGTCGGTCGGCGATATCCGCCAGCGTGTCGCCGGCGACGACCGTGTAGGTCTGCGTCGGGCCCGGCGGGATCGACAGCTCTTCGCCGACGAAGATCGATGAGGGATCGTCGATCTCGTTAGCGTCGGCCAGATCCTCCACGCGTACATGGTGGCGGCAGGCTATCTCCTGCAATGTGTCGCCGGCGGCGACGGTGTACGTCGTGCCGGCCGGCGCGGTTTCGGCCTCCGACTCCTCCTCCTCGCTCGGCGCCTCGGGATCCGTCTCCTGTTCGGTGGCGGCGAGCAACCAGACGATCGAGTTGGCCTGCAGCAGTCCGCGGGTCAGCGACTGGATGAAGGCCGGGGCGTCGGGGTGCAGGAAGTAGAGCAGCCATTGCTGGCTGGGCACGTGCCACACGGCGATCGTGTCTACTGCGAAGGACTGCGCGGCGGCGAGCGCGGCCGGGTCGTTGGTCCCCGAGATGCCTCGCGTCCAGGCGCCGGGCGGCGGCGCGGGCAGCTGGTTGGCGACGCCAACCGTCGGCTCGTCGGGCGCGGTCGGAACTTCGCCGCGCTGGGGCGACTCGCCGACGCGCCGGATGAGCACGGCCGTGTCCGGGCGCAAGGCGTCGTCGAGCCTGTTGACGAAGTCCGGCGCGGCCGGCCAGTGGCCCATCCACTCCTGCGCGACCGGATCGAAGGCCCAGACGACTTCGACCTCGTAGGGTTGAGCCGCGATCAGGGCATTGATGTCGGCCGTGGCCGAGAGCCCCTCGGTCCAGCCGCCGGGCGGCGGCGTGGGCAGGGAACCGACGCGGTACGCCGTGATCGTGTACACCTCAATCGTGATGCCGTCCTCGGCGGTCACCGTGATCTCCACCAGGTTGTCGCCGACCGCGAGGTCGACCTGATGACCGGGCGCGTCCGGGTCGGCGTCGGCCGGCGCGATGGCCACGGTTGCCTCGTCGTGAGCCGCCTCGGCCGTGACGCTGATGCGGTCGGTCAGGTGCGAGAGCGTTGCCGCGTAGGCGGTCTGATCGGCCGCGAAGGCGGGGCTGAGCGCCGGCTCGCCGATGCTCAAGGCCTGCAGACCGGCGGCGTTGGACAGGCGGATGCCGACCGCGAAGCGGGAGAACCGATCGGTCTCGGCGCAGAGCAGGCTGACGCCGTCTTCCGTGCGCAGCTCCGCGTTCGGCAGCGCCGTCCAGGTCTCGGTCTCGTCGTCGTAGTGCAGCAGATCAAGCGGGCGATCGCCGGCCTCGGCCAGCGTTTCCTCGCTGACCGGCAGGCAGACCGTGGCCGCCTCGCTCAACTCCGTGATCTCGTTGCCGTCCGAGTCGAGCAGGGTGATGTCGACGATCACCTGGCCGCCCGCGACGCGGAAGCCGGTCGGGAACGCCGGCGCGTCCGCCTCGGCGACCGCCGAGAACTCAATCTCGGCCAGGTCGGACAGGGCGTCATCGTCGGGCAGGGTCAGCTCGACCCCGACGCTCTCTGCGTCGACCGTCACCTCCACGCTCAGTTCCTCGTCGCCCTGCTGGATCTCAACCGTGGACTCGCCGGCCTTGCTCAGGCTCAGCGTCGTCTCGCCGTCCGTTTCCTCGGTCTCGACGCCGGGCGGCGGCGGCACGAAGACCGGACCGCCTCCGCCGCCTCCACTGCTTGGAGGGGGGCTGGGAGGGGTGGCGCTTACGGTGAGCGTGAACGCTTTAGGGGCATCGTTCGTGCCGTCGCTCGCCACGACGTTGACCGTCAGCTGTTCGACGTCGTCCGACTCGGGCGTGCCGCTGAAGGTGCGGGATTCCGCGTCGAAGGTGAGCCAGTCGGGCAGATCGCCGCCGTCGGCCAGCGTGGCCGTGTAGCTGACGGTCGCTTCCTCGGGATCGGTCACGGCGGCGAAGGTGTACGTGAACGCGCGGTCGACCGTGGCGCGCCGGTTCGCGACCGGGGGAGCGGGCGGCGGTTCGTTCACGTTGGTGACGTTGATGGTCACGTTGATGGTGCCTGAACGCGGAGGGGTGTTCCCGTCCCTGGCCGTGACGGTGACCCTGACGCCGCCGATGAATACGGGCCGCCCGATCTCGGGCCGGTGGATCTCCGCACCCG
>JAPPBK010000185.1 GCA_026705105.1 Chloroflexota bacterium
AATCGGCGCTCGTCGCATCCGGACAGCTGGCACAGGCGAGTGATCTGATCCTGGTGCTGGGATCGCTGTCGCTGGCCGCCGATGCGCGTCGGCTGCTCACCGATCCACCGGAAACCGCCATTGCTCACCGAGCCGAGGATCCGACCGTATGACCGACGCGACCGCGGCCGCCGGTGGAACCGACCGACCGCGCGTGGTCGTCAGCGGCCTGGGAGCGGTCTCCCCCTACGGTCCAGGGGTCGACTTGATGTGGAAGAGGCTGCTGGCGGGCAAGAGCGCGATCAAGCCGATCGAGAACTTCGACATCTCGGGCTTCAGTTGCACGATCGGCGGCGAGATCCGCGATTTCGAACCGCGCGATTTCATCGAGCGCAAGGCGGCCCGCAGGATGGCGCGCTTTACCCAGTTTGCGGTCGCCGCGGCTCGCGAGGCGATCGAGGACGCGCAGCTCGATCTCGACGCGGTGGACCGCAGCCGGATCGGCGTCGTGCTGGGCAACGGCGCGGGCGGATACCCGGAGATTCAGGCCACCGCGAGCACGCTGTTCGAACGCGGCGGGATGCGGCTCGATCCGCTCTTCCTGCCCAAGGTGCTGCCCAACATGGCTGCGGCCAACATCGCGATGCAGTTCGGTCTGCTGGGCTACAACACGACCGTGGTCACGGCCTGCGCGGCCGGGACGCAGGCGCTGGGCGACGCGGCCAACGTGATCCGCAACGGTCTGGCCGACATCGTGATCTCGGGCGGCACCGAAGCGGGCTTCTGCCAGCTCGGGTTGGGCGGATTCGCGGTGATGCGGGCGCTGTCCACACAGAACGAGCGTCCGACCGAGGCCTCGCGTCCGTTCGACGCCGATCGCGACGGCTTCGTGCCCGGCGAGGGCGCGGGGATCGTCGTACTCGAATCGGAAGCGTCGGCGCGGAAACGGGGCGTGGAGGCGCAGGTCGAACTGGCCGGCTTCGGCTCGTCGGCCGACGCGCATCACCTGGTCATGCCCGACGCCGACGGGGCGGGACCGATTCGCGCGATCAACTGGGCGATGGAAGATGCGGGAATCGCGCCGGAGGAGATCGACTACATCAACGCGCACGGCACTTCGACGCCGCTCAACGATGCCTCGGAGACGCGGGCGATCAAGGCCGCGCTAGGCGAATCGGCGCGCGGCACTCCGGTCTCGTCAACCAAGTCGATGATCGGTCACATCTTTGGCGGCGCGGGCGGGCTGGAGTCGATTGCGGCAATCAAATCGATCACGGACGGCAAGGTCCACCCGACGATCAACTACACGACGCCCGACCCCGATTGCGACCTCGACTACGTGCCCAACCAGGCCCGAGAGGTCGAAGTCGACGCTGTGCTCAAGAATTCGTTTGGCTTCGGCGGCCAGAACGCATGCCTGGTCTTCCGCCGCCTGCCAAACTCCTAGCGATTGGCCCTGGGTTGACACGGCCTGCCGCCGCGCTGATTGCCTGCGCGATGCTCGTCGCGGCCATCGGCGCGTGGGCTACCGGCTGCGGCGGAGATCCGTCTGAACGAAGGGAAGAACGCGTGCTCACATTCGGATTCTTCGCCCACTTCGAGCCTGTCAGCTACGCCTCCCACGCCGACCTGACCGAACCGGACCTGGTCCATCTCGGCTACGAGGCGGATCTGCTGACCGCACTGGAGTCGATGGCCGATACCGGTCTCCATTTCAGGCGCGTGCCAATCGCCGAGTGGCCCGACATCTGGCTCGCGCCCGCGAGCGACTGGTTCGATCTCGCCGGCGGGGGAATCTCGATCCTCGACTCGCGCACGCGCGACGACGGCCGCACCGTGGTCGCCTTCACCGACGGACACATCGGCTTCCGCCAGACGCTGCTGGTCCGCGCCGCCGACGCCAGCCGCATCCGCACACACGACGACCTCGGCGCGAGTGACACGATTGGCGCGGTTGCCGGCACGACCGGCGAGGCGCGGCTGCTGCAACTGATCGGCGTCGCCGACGAGCGCGGAGTGCTGTTGGCGGGCACGCAGGTCGAGACGCCGCAGGGGACGGTGACGGCGGACGGCGGCGACGCGTTCCGGATCACCGCCGCCGACCCGTCGGCCGAGTTCGACCAGCGCACAAACATCGTTCCGCCCGGCGATCTGCCCCGAGTTGCGTATCTGGGAGACGACGACGCTCTCTATCTCGACGCCCTGGCCGACGGGCGCATCGATGCCTTCGCACGCGGCGAGATCGGCAACACCGACGCGGCGCGAGACAGCAGCGGCGCGTTCGTTGTGACTGCCTTCGATCCACAGGTCGAACGCGCGGGATTCGTCGTGGCCGTCGAGGACCTCGATCTCCTGGAACTTCTGAACGAGCGGATCAACTGGCTGACCGACGGCGGCCGCATCGGCTATGCCGAATGGTCATTCAATCCCGCCGTGTTCTCTAATCGAGCCCAGCGCTGGAACGCCAAACGCTAGCCTCGCGAGCTGGTCGAGCGTGCGGCCGGTCCGTTACGTCGCAATGGAGAAGGCCGGACGGTAGGCCTCTGGGAGCATCTGGTCGAGCATCCGCTCGAGCGCCATCGTGTGTGAACAGGTACCCGCGTCCTGGAAGAAGAAACAGTCGCAGGTCCAGCCATTGGGGCCGAACTCGGCTGTGTGCGTCGAGGAGTCGCCGCGTACCTCGATGCGGAGCGACAACACATTGAAGCGCTCGGGCTGCTCCGCGTAGATCCGCGCCTTTTCAATCTTCGAGATCAGGCTGCTCTGCATCGCCTACTCCCTCACGCTGACCCGTACCGCGTCCTGCGCCATGGTGTTGCTCTCTCAGCCTACAACTCCACGCGCGCCAATCGGCGGTACTTCGGTCCGCCAGGATTCAGTGTAGATTCAACCAGCGCGGCCACCTGGACGGTCGTCGGAATCTGGAGCGGCGGCCGAG
>JAPPBK010000224.1 GCA_026705105.1 Chloroflexota bacterium
CTCTCCCCCCGCGCCAGCGGGGGGAGAGGGGATTACAGGCAGCCAGCGGCCCTCAACGTCCGGCGGACATCGTCGGGTAACTCGTCGAATGCTTGGCCGATCTGGTAAGCAATCCTGGCGCCCTCTATTCCAAGAGCTAGCGGATTCGCTTGTTCATCGCTCCGGTGTTCCTCTGACACACTCAGCATGTACTCCATTCCCTTGATGCTGGCGCGGTGAAAGTCTGACAGAACTTCTGGAGGAGTAGCTGAGCGAAACTTCTCGAGCGACGATTTAAGCGACTCTCTCAAAAAGCCCCACGTGACCTCTTCCGCACGCAGAGGCGGATCGGCCAAGGTGATGCTCTCGGCGCAAACGTCCGCATACTCGACCAGGGACAAAGGCTCGCCAGAATCAGCGAAGCAGTTGAACCACAATGCGACCACTAGGGCCGCAGTTGCAGGGAGGCCAAATCGCATCGCACTGATACTACTCGCCAACTTCGATGGAGTCGGTCCCGCTCTCACTCGGCTCGCATTATCTTGATTCTGAAGCGGGAGGCTGTCGATGACCGCGTCGCATCGCGTGTTCGCAACTCGAGCGCTGCCGGGCGCCGGCTTCGCTGAGTTGCGCGAGGATCCGGCGGTCGACCTCGACGTCTGGCCCGTCGACTTCCCGCCCACGCGCGCGGAACTCCTACAGCATGTCGCCGGCGTAGACGGCCTGCTCTGCTTGATCACCGACACGATCGACGACGCAGTGCTCGATGCCGCCGGCAAGCAGCTCAAGGTCGTCTCGCAGATGGCGGTCGGTGTCGACAACGTCGATGTGGCCGCCTGCGCGGCTCGGGGCATTCCGGTCGGCAACACGCCGGGCGTGTTGACCGAGACCACGGCCGACATGGCCTGGGCGCTAATCCTCTCCGCGGCGCGACGCGTGGTTGAAGCGGCGGAGTATGTCAAGCGCGGTCAGTGGCAGACCTGGACGCCGACCCAGATGGCCGGCGTCGACGTGTTCGGCTCGACCCTTGGCGTCATCGGGTTCGGCGCCATCGGACAGGCGATCGCCCGTCGGGCGCAGGGGTTCGGCATGCGCACGTTGTGCTGGAATCGCACGCCGCGTCCTGCGGAAGCGGCGGCGGTCGGCGCCGAGCAACGCGCGTTCGACGAGGTGCTCTCGCAGTCCGACTTCGTCTGCGTCAGCGTTGCCCTGACCGACGACACGCGGAACCTGATCGACGCGCGCGCGTTCGAGCTGATGAAGCCGAACGCGATCCTGGTCAACACCGCGCGCGGTCCGATCGTGGATGAAGCGGCGCTCGTTGACGCATTGCGGGAACGACGGATCGGCGGCGCGGGACTCGACGTGACCGCCGTGGAGCCGCTCGCCATGGATTCGCCGCTGCTGGAGATGGACAACGTCGTGGTCCTGCCGCACATCGGCTCGGCCTCGATGGCGACGCGCGGCAAGATGGCCGACATGGCGGTCGCCAACCTGCGCGCCGGGCTTGCGGGACGCCCTCTGCCCAACTCGGTGGGCGCCTGATGTCCGATCCCGGCCAACCCGCCTGGACGCCGCAGGGCGACGAACCCGGCAACCTCTGGTTGGCGCGGGCGCTGTGGGACTCGGGCGGGATCATGTTCGGCGACTTCGACCTCGGCGCGACGCTCGGCTCGCCGGTCTACATCAACGTCCGCCGCCTGATCGCGCATCCCTGGGCGCTGCGCCGGATTGGCGAGCTGCTCAGCGACGAGACTCGGATGCTGGGCGGCATGCTGCGACCGACCATCGCCCCCTTCGAACTGATCGCGGGCGTGCCGATGGGCGGATTGCATGCCGCCACCGCGTTCTCGCTGTCGAGCAACGTACCGATGATTTACGTGCATCCGTCGAGCCAGATTCGCCACGTGGCCGAGGAGATCGAGGGCGCGTACTATCCCGGCCAGACCGTGATCCTGGTCGACGACCTGATGACCCGCGGCGGCTCGCTCGCGGAGACCGCCGACCTCTTGCGTTCGGCCGGGCTGATGGTTCACGACGCCTTTGTCCTGATCGACCGCGGCGCGGGCGGCGTCGAGCGGATGCGCCGCGAGGGCGTCAAGGTGCACTCGCTGCTCACGCTCGAGGGACTGCTCAACTACCTGCTCACTCGCGAACTGATCACGGAAGCGATGTACGCCAAGTGCCTGACCTGGCTGGAAAGCGTGCGGGAGGGCGAGCGGTGAGGCTGCTGCAGACGCTGGTCGCGTTCGTGTCGGGTGTGGTCGCCGCGATCATGTGGTTGGATCGGCAGACGTCAACGGAGCGATCGCGTCCTACTCCAGCGCCTGAACCGCCGCCTGCGCCTCCTCCTGAGCCGGAGCGCGTCGTCGAGGAGGTGGTGGTGGCGGACCCGCAGCAGGCGGCGCGAATTGAGGAACTCGAAGCGGAGCTGGCCGAGCAGCGCGCCCAGCGCACAACCGAGCCGACCGAGGCGCATCCCGGCGTCGACGCGATCCGCGCGGCGCGGATGCACGCGCTGGAGCTGGAGCGGCGCCTCTCACGAAATCACGTTGACGGCCGCCCGCGCTGGTTCGAGATTGATCCGCCGGCGCTTGAGGATGTTGTCGATGCGGCCGCAGAGCACCTGCCGCTGGTGGCGCTCCGGGTCCAACCCGACCCGGTTGATCCGGCCGAGCTCTGGCGGGCGCTGGGCGCGATGCAGGAGTTCGCCGAAGCCTCGGGCGGCGCCTGGTTCGAGTTCGACGGAGACTTCGCCGGCTGGTGCCGCGCCAGCGGCCACCCCCACGCCCTCGACCCCGAGCAGGTCGGCGAAGACGAAGAGCGACCCCGGTTCTATGTCGACCCCAGGGTGAACCGCTCCGGTCTGATGGCCGTCCCCACCTACGTCGAGGTCGAAGACCTCCGCCTCCACTACATCGACGACATCGCCGGA
>JAPPBK010000304.1 GCA_026705105.1 Chloroflexota bacterium
TTGCCCAACATGGCAAACCCGAGGACCAGCGCGAGTCCATAGTTGCCCTGCCAGATGATGGCGATCACGGCAACCAGCAGACCCAGCCAGATGCCGTGAATCAGTCCGAGCGTGGCTTCGCGTACCAGCAGCCGCTTGGCCCGCACCCCAACGAGCTCGCCAAGGGCAATGGCGCGGACTATCAGGGTGAGCGTCTGCGTGCCGCCGATGCCCCCCTGTCCGGCGACCACCGGCAGGAATGCGGCCAGCACGACGAGTTGGGTGAGCGTCGACTCGAAGAGTGAGATCGTGGCGGCGGCCAGGAACGTGGTCGCGAGATTGATCGTCAGCCAGGGCAAGCGCGTGCGGATCGAGAGCGCCATGGGGCCGTCGGCGCGTTCGCCCGGGACGTTTGCCACCTGGAGCATCTGCCGGGTGTCCTCCTCGACCGTGACACCGAGCAGCGCATCGGGCAGCACGACGCCGATCAGCGTGTTGCCCTCGACCACGGGAAGCTGGGTGAGGTTGTAGTGGCGGCGCAGTCGCGCGCATTCCTGGGCCGGGGTGTCGACGGAGACGACGGCAGTCAGTGGAGCAGCGACCGAGGCAGCCGCCGCGTCCGCGGGCGCCAGCGCCAGGTCGACCATGGAGATCTGACCTTCGGGCAGGCCCTGCGAGTTGAGGACGTAGAGGTAGGTGAGTTTGTCGCGATTCTCCTGCAGCGCTTCCAGCGCCGTTCGCAAGTCGGCGATGTCGGCATCGGCGCGGACCGCGACAAAGCGGTCGGTCATCAAGGCGCCGGCTGTGTTCGGATCCTGGGTTAACAGCTCACTCTCGGCGATCGGTTGGTCCAACTGTTCCGCGACTTCCTGCGCCCGTCGGATCGGCAGTTTCTGCAGGGCGGAGAGCGCGTGACGGGGATTGACCTGATCGAGCACAAAGGAGAGGGTCTGAATGCTCAACCGAGCGCCGAGCCGGCTGGCCTCGACCGGATTCATGTGTTGCAGCATCCAGGTGACGGTCTGCGGCGACATGATCTGCAGCAGCGCCTCGCTGCTGGCGCGCGGCAGTCCGGCGAGGATCAGCCCAACATCCGCGGGATGCAGCTGGCGCAGACGTTGCCAGGCGGCCGCTTCGTTGCCGGCGGCGATCAGCTCCTGGACCCGCTCAGCGATCCGTCCGACTTCATCGAGCGGAATCGCCGGGGCCAGCTCAGTTGGAGGCTGCGCCTCAGCGATCGGCTCAAGGCCCGGTTCCTGTCTTGACATGGCGAGACCTCCATGGGCGCCGGGACGGCGACGCCGGGTCGCAGCGATGCAACGCGGCAGGATCGTGAGTGGCGGAGGGAAGGTCGGTTAGCGGATCGAGCCGACGAAGCTGCGCAGGCCGGCCTTGAGGTTGGTGGTGGCGTCGATCACCGCGGAAGCTTCGTAGCCCGAGTGGACCATGCAGTCGACGCACTTGGGGTTGCCCGAGGCGACGCCGTAGTTCTCCCACTCGGTTTCATCGATCAGTTCCTGCCAGCTCTCGGCATAGCCCTCGTCCATCAGGTAGCAGGGCCGCTGCCAGCCGAAGACGGTGTAGGTCGGATTGCCCCAGGGCGTGCAGTCGTACTCGATCTCACCCTTGAGGAAGTCGAGGAAAAGCTCGGAGTGGTTGAACTTCCAGTGCCTGGGCGGATCGTTGAGGATCTCGCGGAACAGTTCCTTGGTCTGGTTGCGGGCGAGGAAGTGCTCCTGGTCGGGCGCCTTCTCGTAGGGGTAGCCGGGCGAGATCATCAGGCCGTCGACGCCGATGTCCATCAGCTTGTCAAACATCTGGCGGATGCGGTCGGGCTGCGCGCCGAGAAAGAAGGTGCTGTTGGTGGTGACGCGGAAGCCGCGCGCCTTGGCCGCTTCGATGGCGCGGATGGCGACATCCCAGATGCCGTCCCGGCAGACGGAATCGTCGTGATCCTGCTCGAGTCCGTCGACGTGGACGGAAAAGGTCAGGTACGGGTTGGGCTCGAACTCCTGCAGTTTGCGCTCGAGCAGGATGGCGTTGGTGCAGAGATAGACGAACTTCTTGCGATCGGTGAACCCGTTGGCGATCTCGACGATGTCCTGGTGGATCAACGGCTCGCCGCCGGCGATCGCGACCACAGGCGCGCCGCAGTCCTCGACGGCGTCCCAGCACTGCTGCGGCGTCAGGCGTCGGCGCAGGATGTCGGTGGGATGCTGAATCTTGCCGCAGCCCGCGCATTCGAGGTTGCACTGCAGCAGCGGCTCGAGCATGAGCACGAGGGGATAGCGCTCGGTCCGGCGCAGTTGCTGTCCAACGACGTACTTGCCTACCTGGAGCATCTGGCGTATGGGTGTGGCCATCAGTCATCCACTCTATGCGGCGAGCCTGCGTCGCCCGTTCCGTGGTGCTGGAGATCCAACGAGATTTCTTGCACCTGATGCAGTTTAGAGGAGTGCAACCGCGCGGCGATAGGCCTCGGGGGTATTGAGGTTCAGCGTCACGATCGCATCGTCCACGTCGACGAAGATCGTGTGCTCCGCATGGCGCTTGCGCACCTGTCGCAGACCCTTGTGGCGCTCGGTGACGCTTTGTAGTTCGGGCAGCAGCGACGCATCGAGCAGCGGCGGATGACCGTTGCGGCCATCGTGTCGCGGCACTGCGATGCGCGCGGTCGGTTCGGACTGCAGGGCCTCGATCAGCCGTGTGATTACGTTAGGCTTGGTCGGCTGGTCGACGGAGCTGACAACCACCGCGTCCACCGTCGAGGGCACGGCTCGCGCCCCGGCGCGGATCGATGAGGCGCGCCCGCTGCGCCACTGCCGATTCGACGCGATCTGCACGTCGGCCCGAGTGGGAGTCTCGCTGCGGACGCTACGTTCGTGCGCGCCGAGCACGACGACGACCGGCCGGCAGCCCGCAGCGAGCAAGGTTTCAACTTGAGCCGTGACCAGCGGCGTACCGCCCCAGTCGAGCAGTTGCTTGGGCTTGCCCATGCGGGTGGATTCACCGGCGGCGAGGAGGATGGCGGCGATCATGGGGTTGTGCTTCGTCGATCCGGTCACGGAGGCGGCGGAAGAGTCGCCGGACCGCGTCTTCTACATTGTCCACATCGATGGGGTCTGTGAGGTCGCCTACGCCGTAGGGTTGTGCCTCGCTGCGCGCGGTCTGGGCGGCAAGATCGATCACTCGATCGGAGAGCTGTCGTCCGCGTACGGCGGACTCGATCTGGCGGGCGCGGATCGGGTACGGCGCGACGCCCGCCAGGACGATAGCGGCGTCGCCGTTCATTGAGAGTCGGGCGGATGCGCTGAGGTTGGGGCTGACCTTCGCCGCGGCGCTGGCCGTGTGCGCGCCGCGCGGCATTCGAGGGATGTGCAGGTCGGTCGCCGCGACGGCGCCCTCTCGTCCGTCGATATCGACGCCGCCGGCCTCGAGCAATCGCGCGTCGAGATGCACGGTGTCGCCGTCGGCCAGGGCGAGCTGGGCGTCGTGCACGATCAGGGCGGCGGCAAGTCCGTGATGGACCGAGTCCTCGAGGCAGATGCGAATGGTGGTCACCGAATTGGAGAACGAGAACCAGTCGTTGATCGCGTTGTCGCCCTCGCTCTGCAAGTCGAGCACGGAATGGTTGAGCGAGTAGCGCTGTTGGTTCACGCGGACTGGCTGGCCGGGGACTGCGATCGGTAGTGGGCGAGCGCCTTCTTGAGCGCAGCGGCGGCGAGCACCGAACAGTGGATCTTGGCCTTGGGCAGGCCGCCGACCGCGTCGACGAAGTCCTGCCGCTTGAGCCGAGCCGCGTCCTCGACCGTCATGCCGGTGAGTACGACGGTGGCCATACTGCTGGTCGCGATCGCTGCCGGGCAGCCGCGCGTCTGGAAGCGAGCCTCGGCGATCTCGTCTGCGTCGATGCGCAGCATCAGCTTCATATGGTCGCCGCAGACGGGATTGCGGTCCTCGCCGACGGCGTTGGCGTCATCGAGCGGTCCCGCGTTGCGCGGATGTTGGAAGTGGTCAATCACGATGTCGCTGTAGGCGCGCAGGTCGTCGTCGGACATGTGACCAGTCTACCCAGCGTCCGCGGCGGCCAGATCGATCAGCGTCCTGGCGATGACGCGCAGCGAGCGAGCGCGATCGATCGGGTTGAACCACTCGCGGATGCTGTGCTGGTTGTCAGAGCGGCCACCCCAGCTCATCGCGACGGCGGGTATGCCGGCCGCAATGGCGGCGTTGGCGTCGGTCGATGCGGCGATCAGTCGAGGCTGGAGGCCTTCGGTCTCGAGCGCCGCGCGGGCCGCCTGGACGAGCGCGGAATCGGCAGGCGTCGTGCCGGCGGGGCGATCGCCGATCTTCGAGATCTGCGGCTCCATTGCGCCCTCGGCGCGACGGTCGCGCTCACGTTGATGGCCGCGCCGAATGATCTCCTGCAGATCGGCGTCCAGGCGATCCAGGTGGGCCGGCGACTCACTGCGCAGATCGATGTCCATTTCGGCCGTTTCGGGAATGGCGTTGACTGTCTCGCCTCCCCGCAGCACGCCGATGTTGTAGGTCGTGCGAGGACTGCGGGGCAGGCGGATGTCGGCCAGGCGGTCGGATGCGGCGGCGAGGGCGAAGGCCGGGTTGTAGCGGCCGAAGTGCGCCCAGCTATGGCCGCCGCTGCTGCGGTACTGGACGTTGTAGCGCCGGGAGCCGATGCCGCGGTGCACAATCGCCGAGGCGTCGGAGTGGTCGATGGTGATAAAGGCCCGAGCCGAGCGGCCGAGGGGCGAGCTGAAGAAGTGACGCGCGCCGCGCAGATCGCCGCGCCCTTCCTCGCCCACGGTGGCCAGGTAGAGCATGTGCCGCTCGGTGTCGGAGCCGCTGAGCACGCGCGCGACCGCAAGCGTCGCCGCCAGCCCGGCGGCAGCGTCGGAGATGCCGGGAGCGTGGTACTCGCCGGCGGGTACGACTTCGCCGCCTCGGTAGGGATTGCCCTGTCCGGGCCGGGCGACGGCGACCGGCTGGTCGGGGCCGAAGACGGTGTCGAGGTGCGCGCTGAGCACGATGGGGTTGTCGACCGGGTCGGGATGTCGAGCAATCAGATTGCCGACTTCGTCCTGCTGGACGGAGAGACCGATGGCGGCCAGACGGCGCTGCACGTCGTCCGCGCGATTCTGCTCCAAGTCGGTCGGTGCGGGGATCTCGCAGATCGCGATCTGCTCCTCCAGGATCGCGTCCGCGTGTCGGTCGAATCCGTCGAACATCAGATGTCCAGTCCCAGGGCCTGGAAGATGCGCTGATAGTCATCGAGGTTGTTCGGTTGGTAGAAGGGAATCGCAAGCTGGACGACGCCGTCGGCGTCGGCGACGAAGGCGGCCCGCTGGGCGCGCTTGCTCGCAGCGTCGGCGACGCCGAAGGCGTCCGCCGCCTCAAGGTCGGGATCCGAGAGCAGGGAAAACGGCAGCAAGTGCCCGCGTCTGAACTGTTCGAGCACGTCGGGCGTGTCGCTGGAGATCGCCACGATCGAGGCGTCGAGTTCAAGGATCATCTCTTCGTCGTCGCGGAAGGCGCAGAGCTGTTGGGTGCAGAGCGGCGTTTCGGCTTCGGTGTAGAACAGCACGAGCAGCGGACCATCGCCGAGGAAGCTGTGCAGGTTGAGGCCGGTGTCGGGGAGCCGGTCGCCGGGTTCGATCATCGCGACATCCAGCCAGGCAGGGGCGGAAAGTCGCCTCGCGTGAAGCCGAGCACGGCGATGCGTCCCAGCCCGGCGGGATCGGTCAGCGTCTCGGCGGCGCGGCGCACAGCGAGGTATGCGGCCGTGTCTCCGTCGGCATCGGCGACGGCAGGGAGCACCGCCGCGCCGAGCTGGTGCAACCACTCGGACTGGGTCAGTGCAGGCATCGGATTCAGTCCGGCGGCCTGCGCGCTCTCGATCACCTGGTCAATGTCGATGTGGCAGGTGATGTCCTGTTCGCCCGGATGCGCGAGCGGATCGTCGCCGGGCACGTGTTTGCGGAAGGTCATCAGCGTGCCGTCCATTCGCCACGGCGCGTAGAGGCGGTCGCGCCGGTAGCCGTAGTCGAAGAGCAGCAGCAGACCGCGCTCGGCGACGGCCTGGCTGAGCGCGTGGACAATCTCACCGCGTTCGGGAGCGACCTCGGCGACCAGCCCATCGGTCGGCGAGGTGTCGCGTAGGGTCTCAAGTAACCGTTCATTGTCGAGTGCTCGGGAGCAGAGCCGGAAGCCCGATCCGGACGAGTAGTCGACGTAACGCTCTCGCCAGCGTCCGTCTTCGAACCGGAGCAGATGCACGGGCACGGCGTCGAGCAGCTCATTGGCGAATACGAGCCGATGTTCGGCGCTGAGTTGAGAGATCGCCGGCACTCTGGTCACGTTGGGGAAGTGCGCCAGCCGCCGCCGCTGTGAGTCGGCGGCCTGGTCGTCGGGTTCGACCAACGTGTATTCGATCACGTCGAGCAGCTCGGGTTCGCTCGCGCCGATCTGGCTGAGCATCGACTCGGCCAGGGCGCCTGTCCCCGGGCCGACTTCGGCTACGCGCATTGGGCCGGGCCGGCCCAGTGAATGCCAGAGCTCGCCGGCCAGGTGTCCCAGCGCGGCGCCGAAGAGCGGGTGCACTTCAGGACTGGTGAGGAAGTCTCCGTTGCGGCCTACGGTCGGTTGGCCGCGACGGTAGTAGCCGAGCCCGGGCTGATAGAGGCAGGCATCCATCCAGTCGCGGAAGCTGACTGGTCCGTCACGCCCGATGCGCTCGGCGAGGCGGCGTGCGAGCGGGGTTTGGTTCGCCGCCCGGACGGCGCTCGTCGGATCGAACGTGCTTGGGCCTTCCGGAGACAACTGAGACAGCGGAGACAGCGGAGACAGCGGAGACATGCGACGAGTATACGAACGACCGCCCCGGCGGATGCCGGGGCGGTCGCGGTTGGGTTGCGTCCCGCCGGTTGTGCGGGCGCGCCTGTCCGGGCTACTCGCCGGGGACTCCGAGCACCGTCACGCTGACACGGCGGTCGCGCGATTCGTCGAGTTCGACCAGGAAGATGGACTGGAACTCGCCGATGTGCAGGTCGCCGCTGAGCACGGGAATGGTCTCGGAGGTGCCCAGCATCATGTGCTGGACGTGTGAGTGGCCGTTCTCGGGCTCGTTCTCGTGCATGTTGACGGTGCGGATCTCGAAGTCGTTGTGCCGGTAGTAGATCTCGGGTGGAGCCCACGCGATCAGACGATCGCGGAGGTCGTCGAGGAGCAGTGGTTCGTGCTCCTGCAGGATGATGGCAGCGGTCGTGTGCTGCGAGAACACCGAGACCTGTCCGAAGCCGACACCGGAGCGATGCACGATCTCGCGCACCTCATCGGTGATGTCACGGAACGACGGGCCATCTTCGGTGCGGTACCGAAGTTCGTCGTGGATGTGACGGAAGGCGTTGGCAGGCACTTCGCTGTTCGACACAGCCCCATTGACGCTGCGCAGGGCTGTTGCGTTGGCCATTCCCCTTTGGTTTCTCAGGCTGCGAGATGATCGGATGAAGAATGAGACCGGACCGTCGGTTGCAGCATTCCCGACGACCGACATGTCTGAATATAGCGGAAAACCAACCAGCCCTGTCGAAGCCGTCCACGACCGGACGCCGGACGTCAGCGGCTGCCTTCGGCGATACGCACGCGCACGCGCTCGATGAACTCGGCGACGCGCTCCGCGTCCGGCGCGTCGGTGGCGTGTTCGTGGTACTGCTGCAGGTCGTCGAGCGCTTCGATGTACTGGCCGGTCTGGTAGCAGAGCAGTCCGCGATCGCGGCGGTCTTCCAGCGACCAGGGCGAGAGGGCGAGCAGGAAGTCGGTGGCGGAGATCGCCGCCTGGTAGTCGCGCTTGCGCACGGCCGCGCCCTTGAGATTGGTCAGGATGCGCTGCAGCATCTGCCGCTTGGTCACCGCCGCGAGGAATGACTCCGGCTCTGGTCCGACAGCGCGGTGCATGGCGTTCAGTCGCTCGATGAGCGCACCGCGGTCGATCTCGCGGCCGCCGCGGAAGGGATCGAGGTAGTGTTCCCGGCCATCATCCGGATCGAGGTACTTGACGATGAAGTGGAATGGCGCGCCGACTCCCTGCAGTTCCAGCCCCACACGCCTGCCGACCTCAATCATCAGCACCGCCAGCGTGATCGGCATGCCCTGGCCGTTCTCCAACGTGGCGTGCAGACAGCAATTGTGGGGTTCGTAGTAGGTGTCGGTGTCGCCGCGGAATCCACGCTCTTGGAAGAGGACCGCGCAGAGGCGTTCCACGCGCGACGAGACGGATGTGTCCGTGTCGGTTCGGGCTTCGGTTGCCAGTTGTTCCAGCCGGGTCAGCGCCTCGAGCTGATCGAAGGCGGGATCGACGATCCGACCGATCAGAAAGCAACAGAGATCGAGCCGGATCGCCCGGGGATTGCCGCGCGCGAGTGCGCCGAACTGCCGGGCCAGGCGTAGTTCATCAGGTTTTACTAAACGTTGCGGCGGATCGTCGGCCATGGTTCGAGGCTAGCAGCCGGCAAGTGGGTCTTGAGCCGTATGATGGAAGCGAGTCGCACGGTTCAGAGCGAGAGGCGTGTTGGCTGAGATGCCGGACGAGACGACGGAATCCAGCGGTGACGAGCCGCAACAGCCGGCCCCACAAGCGGACACAGACAGGCCGAAGCGGGCGCGGAAACAGCAACTGACGCGCGCCGGCCAACCCATTGACCGCCGTCAGCGGTTGCGCATCCCGCCGCACCACGTGACCAAGCAGACGCCGCACGATCGGGTCCACAACTGGGACGAAGTGTACTTCGGCTACACCGCCGGGCCGGCGATGTTCGAAGCGCAACGCTGCATCCAGTGTCCGGCTGCGCCGTGTACGGTGGCCTGCCCGATCGACAACGACATCCCCGGCGCGCTGGCGTACCTGGAGCTGGGCAAGCTGGCCGATGCCGCAGCCGTGTTCCGGCAGACGTCGGAGATGCCGGAACTGTGCGGCCGCTTGTGTCCGCAGGAGGCGCTGTGCGAGGGCGTCTGCGTGATCGGCAAGAACGCCAAGCCGGTGGCGATCGGCAAGCTGGAGGCCTTCCTGGGCGATTGGGACCGCAAGCAACGAGGCGGTTTTCCGGTACCGACGCCGAGCGAGGAAACCGGGCAGCGGGTGGCGGTGGTCGGCGCAGGTCCGGCAGGGTTGGCAGTGGCCGAGCAGATGCGGTCAGCCGGCCATGGTGTGACGGTGTTTGACGCCTGGCCTGCCGCGGGCGGTGTGCTGCGTTACGGCATTCCCAACTTCAAGACGGCAAAGGACATTGTCGACGAGAAGACCGAGGCGCTCTGCCAGGCCGGAGTGAGGTTCCAGTTCGACACCCGCGTCGGCGTCGACATTGGTTGGACGGAGCTGTCGCAATACGATGCGGTGTTCCTGGGACACGGGGCGAGCGTAGGCAAGCGGCTGGGACTGGACGGAGAGCGGCTGCCCCGGGTGTACAGCGCGACCGAGTTCCTGGTCCGCGCGAATCTCGACGACGACATGTTGCCTGCGGCCCTGCGTTCGACGCCGGATGTGGGTCGAAGTGTGGTTGTGGTCGGCGGCGGCGACACGTCGATGGACTGCGTGCGCTCCGCGATCCGCCTGGGCGCCGAGAAGGTGACCCTGCTGTACCGCCGCACCGAGAACGAGATGCTGGGACGCGAAGAGGAACGCCGCCACGCCCGCGAGGAGGGTGTGATCTTCGAGTACCTGACCACGCCGGTCGGACTGATTGAGCAGGACGGCGCCGTCGTCGGCGTCGAGTGCGTACGCATGAGCCTGGGCGAGGCGGACGCGAGCGGACGGCGACGACCCACACCGCTGCCGGGCTCGGAGTTTGTGATTGACTGCGACGCGTTTGTGGTCGCAGTGGGCTATGACGTGGGTCGAGACATGTACGGGGATTCAGGGATCGACATCAATGACTGGGGCGAAGTCATCGTTGACCAGCAGGGCCGCACCTCGCGGCCGGGAGTCTTCGCCGGCGGGGACAACGTGATTGGCGCAGACCTGGTGGTGACGGCGCTCGCGGGCTCGCACCAGGCGATCCCGACCATGCTTGACTACCTGGAGGAACTGCAGGCCGAGCGCTCGATGGCGATGGCGGCCGGCTAGTAGAGCGGTCCGGGTCTACTCGGCCGGAGAGCAGCCCGGCGCGCCCGGAATGTCGACCTCCGCCACGATCTCCTCCGCGGCGTTGCGGCAGAGCACGACCTCGGCTTCGCGATCCTGGCGTGGGTTGCTGAGCTGGTGGATCGATCTCGGCGGCACATACAGGAAGTCGCCGCTCTCGCAGCGGTGCACATGCTCGAGCTGCTCGCCGTAGGCCATCTCAACCGGACCTTGAAGAATGTAGATCGCGGTCTCGCAGTTGACGTGCCAGTGCGGCGTGGAGTACATCCCCGGGGGAATCTTCTGGCGGGTCATGAAGACCTGACTGGAACCGGAGAGGTCGCCGGAGACGCCGAACTGAATCGCCATGCCGGAGCGATGGTTGGACCAGTCGGCGTCGGCGCCGTTGGTCATCACGATGACTTCGTCAAGCGGTCCGTCGGCGTCATGCGGTTGCTCGGTCATTGAGACATGCTCCACCGGTTGCAGGCTGGGTGCTCGTGAGATACGCAGTGACGATATCAGTCAGGCCCGCCACAGGGCCTTTCGACTGAGGGTTCGCGTGGGTTGAGAGCGATCAGCTCGGCGGACCGATGCTGTGCGCCCAGTCGTCGACCAGCCAGCGGCCGCCGAGCTGAATCAGCTCGAAACGCATCCAGTCGTCTTCGCTGAACTGGAAGTAGACCCGACCCCGCGCCGAATGCAGCACATCTCCGTATGCAACGGACTGCAGGATTTCGCCGCCGAGGTCGATCGATTGGATCTTCTGCACGTCGCGACCCACATCGTCGGCGTCGTCCCAGCCCCAGACTGTGAGGGCTTCGGGACCGGCGAGCGCCAGGATCGTGAGCGTGTCGCCGCCGCGCAGCGCTTCGAGGAAGGTCAGCGCCGCGGCCGCGAGGTCGCCGGCGACGGCTTCGTTGACGGCGCTGGTCGGCAGGCCCGCCTCCACCGTCACCCGGTACGCGCCAATCAGTTGGCGCTGGCCGACCTTGTTCGAGGCGGGCCAGACTTCGACACGCCAGGCACCGGCCTCGTCGGCGGTGAAGTAGATCTCGGAGTCCAGACCGTGACCGCCGTCGTCGTCGATCTGGAGCAGGTCCCCGTTCGGTTGGAAGAGCTGGGCGAACACGTCGACGCCGGTGTCGCCGTCGACCAGGACGAAGACCTGTTGGCCTTGTTCAACCTGGAACTCGAACACGTCGACATCGCCCGGGGCGTTGAGGCGACCGTCGGCGCTCGAGCCGACCGCGATGATGGCATTGTCGTCGTCTGCGCCGATGGTGATCGTCTCAACCTGGATGATGAAGTCGCCTCGGCTGTTGGAATCGAATGGCTGTACGCGAATGAACTGCAGACCTTCGGTCGAAACCTGGGAGATGAGGAGGGAATCGCGGTTGGTAGTCGAGAGGTCGTCGTTGACGGCGATCTCGACGCCTTCGGGGTCAAGCAAGGTGACGACCGGGTCCATTCCCCCCTTGCCGTCGACGAAGATGCGCAGCCATGCGCTGGCCGCGGCCTGGAAGCGGAACGTGCGCTCCGTGTCGTCGGGCCCGATTGTCGAGGCGAAGAGCTCGCCGTCCAGCAGCGTGTCACGGTCGGGATCGACGACCGGCTGGTCGGTCTGCGATTCCTGGTCCTGTTCGGGCGCGTCCTGTTCGGTTGACTGGCCTGGTTGCGGCTCCGCCTGCTCCTGCGCGGGAGCGTCCTGTTCGTCGGGCTGCGACTCGGACTGCTGCTGGGCGGCGTCGATCGGCTGCGCCTGCTGTTCCGTCTGAGTCGAGGCGGCGGCCTGGTCGGTCTGTTGAGTCTGCTCGGCTTGCTGTGTCTCGGCGGTTTCGGGGACCTCGTCGCTACAGGCGACGGCGAATGCGGACAGGAGAGCCAGGCCAAGCGTGAAGGCGAGCAGGGATAGAGGCCCACGCCTAAGAGTGCGACGCATAGTTTGTACCAATCCCAACCGCCTCACAATCACTATAGGAGCATATGGGGCGAGCGGATGATCGGTTGCGCAACCGATTGAACGCTGCTTCGCGCTGTGGATATACTCGTTGCAGGTTGCACCGGAAGTGCAGAGGAGCCGGTAGTGGCATACGACATCGTTGAAACCTGCATTGGCTGTACGGCCTGCACGAATCGCTGCCCCACCAATGCGATCTGGGGCGAGCGCAACGCGATCCACTACATCGATCCGGCGCTGTGCATCGATTGCGGCGCCTGCGGCGCGGTCTGCCCGGTCGAGTGCATTCTCGACGAGGATGGAGACATCTGCCGCAAGTTTGCGAAGAAGGAATGGCCCAAGGCGGAGGTCGATGCGGACAAGTGCATCGGCTCGGGCTGCGAAATCTGCATCAACGTCTGCCCGTTCGACGCGCTGGAGTTGGACTTCACCGACGCCGCGTCCGACTTCTTCGGACAGGCGGTGGTGATTGAGAAGAACTGCACCGGTTGCCGGCTGTGCGAGCAGTCCTGCGGCTGGGACGCCGTCCACATCTTCCCGCGTCGTCCGATGCTCAAAAAGCTCCATTACCCCGACGACAAGCCCACGCCGGGCCAGGAGAAGTTCCTCCGCACCCGCGCGTAATCGAGCCGGCGCAATCGTCCCGGTCCCCTCTCCCTCTGCGAAGCGGGGGGAGATGCCGAAGGCAGAGAGGGGCGGCCGACGGCCGCTCGCCAACGTTTAGCGGTGGATGTCCTCGAGGAACGAGCGGTCGATGGCGCTCTCGACGTCGATCGGATTCTCGAGCGCTCCGTAATCGAACAGCACGTCGGCGAGGGCTCGGAACTGCTGCTGTGTGAACCAGCCGACGCCGTTGGCGCGGGTCAGGTCGCTAAGCGCGTTCGCAATCTCGGTGTCGAGGATGAAGCGTTCGTGGACCAGGTCGGGCGGCGGGTCTTCGGCGAGGAACTTCTCGGTCGACTCGATCGCGGCGGCGGGATCGTCGACCGAGAACTCGAAGGCGCGCACCGTGGCTCTGAGGAATCGGGTCAGTTTTTCGCGGTTGGTCTCGTCCTGGAGGAACTCTTCGGTCACCAAGTAGACGACACCGAGCGTGGGCACGCCGTAGTCGGCGGCCTCAAAGACGCTGATGTCCTGGTTCAGGTTGCGACTCAGCGTGTCGGGTTCGTTGGACAGGAAGACCGGGTAGACATCGACCTGCTGCTCGACCAGGACCACCGGATTGAACCCGACATCGATCATGTTCATGTCTGCGGTAGTCAGATTGTGCGCAGCGAGCATGGCGTGGAACTCGGACTGGACTATGCCCTTGTAGCCCACGTTGCGGCCGGCGAAGTCGGCTGGCGACTCGATGCCCGAGGAGTTGAGCACGGCGTAGCCGAAGTCGCCGCGTTGTCCGAACAGCATGACGGCGACATAAGGCGCGCCCGAGTTGGCGCGCACTTCGAGCATTTCCGAGGCGGGCAGTGTGGTGATGTCGATCTCGCCGGCCAGGATCAGGCTCTTGTGGCTGCCGGTGAAACCGGCGTGCTGGATGTCGACTTCGAGGCCTTCGTCGGCAAAGAAGCCCTGGTCTTCTGCGACGTAGACGGCGACGAAGGGCAGGTTGGACTGGGGAACGAAGCCGCCCATGTAGGTCATCTGTAGCGTGTCGCCGGGTCGGTCGGAGTCGGACGAGTCGCCGCAGGCGGCGGCGAGCGCTCCGATCAGGCCGAGGCAGACGAGCAGGAGCAACCCTGCGCGAACGCCTCGGCGGCGGAAGATGTTGGAGAAACGGGCCAATGCGGACATGATCGTAGGCTCCCAGGCTGGACGGACGCCGGGCGAATCTCAATGCCGGGCCGGCTAGCCGGAGCCGCTTCCACGGGGTTGCCGCGGCGATAGCGACCGTTGACAGCGTATGAATGCATCCGATGACAGGCAAGTGGGCCGGAACGGAACAATCAGGAATCGGTGTCGAGCCGTTGCGGCTCGGAGATGACCGAGGACTTGAACCACCAGCCGTCAACGGCGTCGCGGCGGAACTCGGCGATCAGCCGGTGCTCGTTGCGGACCTTGAGATCGGTGCCGAGGTCGACGTCGTCGCCCTCGAGTTCCAGCACGAGACCGTCATTGGAGAACTTGATCACGACGGCGTCGGCTTGCCTCGCCTCCTGCTGCCGGGGCAGGCGGTAGTCGGTGTTCTCGGCGTCATCCGGGGACGAATCGGGCGTGGTCATGGTTGCTCCAGCAATTGACCTCACGTGAGCTTAGGTGAGCTCAGGTGAGCTCAGGTGTGAGCTTACGAGGCGGTGACAGGTTGGTCGAGACGCCAGGAGAAGAGTCGTTCGGCGACGACCACCGCGGTCGACAGCGTGACGCCGATGACGGTCAGCATCAGCACCGAGGCGAAGACCTGCTCCAGCCGCAGACTGTTCTGCTCAATCCAGATCACGGCGCCGAGTCCGCCCTGCCCGGAGAGGAAGAACTCGGCCACGACTGCGCCGATCAGCGACAGCGTGACGGAGATCTTGAGCGAGGCGAACAGGTAGGGCACGGCGGCCGGCCAGCGCAGATGACGGAAAATCTCCCAGGTCGAGGCGTTGACCGAGCGGAAGAAGTCGTGCATGCGCGGGTCGACATCGCGGAAACCGGCGATCGCGTTGATCAGCACGGGGAAGTAGGTGATCAGCGCGGCAATGGCAATCTTGGGATTCCAGCCGTGACCCAGCCAGATGATGAACAGCGGAATCAGGGCGACGACCGGGGTGACTTTGACCATGATCGCGATTGGCAGGACGGCGCGCTCGAGCATCTGGGAGTGGGCCACACCGGCGGCGAGCAGAGTGGCTGCCGCGGTGCCGATCGCCAGGCCGCCCAGCGACACGGCGAGCGTCTTGAGTCCTTCATTGAAGTAGCGCCCGAAATCGACGAAGAAACTCTCAACCACCGCCGTTGGACGCGGCATCAGCCAGATCGAGACGTCGCCGAGGCGCACCCAGAGTTCGACGGCCACGGCCAATAGCAGCAGCGCGACCAGCGGCGGCAGGATCCAGGTGAGCGTGGGGCGCAGGTCGGGACGGCTGAGTCGGCGACTGCGCGGCTCGGGGGCGTCAAAGGTGTCGAGATCCGGGACTGGTTCGGAGATCATGGCGTTCGTCAGGCGGCGTCGAGCGGCACGGCGGGGGTGGTCGGAGACCTGAGCGCGGCCCGCACGATGGCGGTGTCGTTGATGAAGCGGTCGGAGTGTTCGTGTTCCGGCCGCCTGGGGCGCGGGGTCGAGATGGGGATGTCGGCGATGATCCGACCGGGACGGGGAGACATGACGAGCACGCGGTCGGCGATGGCGACGGCCTCGGGCACGGAGTGGGTGACGAAGATGGCGGAGCGCGGCGGCTCGGTGGGATCGTGCGAGATGCCCCACAGGCGTTGCACTTCGTAGCGCATCTGCTCGCGGGTGATTTCGTCGAGCGCGGCGAAGGGCTCGTCGAGCAGCAGCAGCGGCGGATCGATTGCCAGCGCCCGGGCCAGGGCCACGCGCTGCTGCATGCCGCCGGAGAGCTCGGCCGGGCGGTAGCGCTCGAAGCCGCGCAGCCCGACGATCTCGATCAGCTCGTCGATCTCGGTCGACGAATGCGTTTCGCGCGGGTTGAGTTGGAGTCCCAGGCGGATGTTGTCGGCCACGCTGCGCCAGGCGAGCAGTGCCGGCTCCTGAAAGACGAGGCCGAGCCGCTTGTGTTGCTGCGCCATCGCGGGCGGCTGACCGAAGACGGTGACCTCGCCTCCCGACGGTGGGGTGAGGCCCGCGATCACACGCAGCAGCGACGTCTTGCCGCAGCCGGAGGGTCCGACCAGCGCGGTCATCTCGCCGGCGCGAATCGTCAGGGTTGTCGGAGCGACCGCGTCGAGCCGTTTGCCTTCTTTGGTCTCGTAGGTCAGCCGCACGTCATTGAGTCGCACTGCCGGCTCGGCATCGGGCTCGATCGGGTGCTTGATCACGAGGTGAGCGCGGGAGGATTGGCTTGACACGTTCTGCCGAGAGTCTCAGGGGCTTGGGCGTTAGCCTTGATGTCGTGCGTGCGGCGTGAACCGCTTTCAGTTTAGGCGTAGATCAGGAGTGGGCATGGCGACGATTGGTTTCATCGGAGGCACAGGACCGGAGGGCCTGGGGTTGGCGATGCGCCTGGCCGTGGCCGGCGAGCGAGTCCTGATCGGCTCGCGCCGGATCGAACGCGCAGAGGACGCCGCCCAGACGATTCGCGACGCGGTCGCCGAGGCCGGCGGCTCAGCCGACGCCGGCGGTGGCGTCAACCGCGACGTCGTTGAGCAGTCCGATGTCGTGATCGTCGTGGTTCCCTTCGACGGCCACGAGGCGACGCTCAACGACCTGCGCGATGCGATCGGCGGCAAGCTGGTGATCGACGCGGCCGTGCCGTTGACGATGGAGAATCGGGTGCCGGGTATCTCCGACGTGCCCCAGGGCTCGGCGACCGAGCAAGCGCAGGCGCTGCTGCCCGAGGCGAGGGTCGTCGGCGCGTTCCACAACTTGAGCGCGCGCAAGCTGCAGCAGCTCTCCGATCCGATGGAGGGCGACGTCCTGATCACCGGTGACGACGACGACGCCAAGCAGCAAGTGGTCGACCTGGTCGGCAAGATGCCCGATCTGCGACCGATTGACGCCGGGCCGTTGTCGATGTCGAAGTTCGTCGAGGACCTGACGGCGCTGATTATCGGAATGAACATGCGCTACAAGACGCAGGCGGCGGTGCGCATGGTGGGGATCGACTGATGGCCGCGCCGTCCGAGTACCGAATCTTCGCCGTTGGCGGAATACCGGAGGTCGTCGAGGGCGACGACCTGGGCGGATTGATCGACACCGCCCTGACGGCCCAGGAGACACCGCTTGAAGCGGGCGATGTGCTGATCGTGACCCAAAAGATCGTGTCCAAGGCCGAGGGACGAGTGGTGCCGCTCGAAGGTGTGACGGCCGGGCTCTTCGCCCAGGACTGGGCCGACGACTGGGAGAAGGACGCGCGGGCCGTCGAACTCGTGCTGCAAGAGTCAAAGCGAATCGTCCGCATGACCCGCGGCCTGATCCTCTCCGAGACGCGTCACGGCTGGGTCTGCGCCAATGCGGGCGTAGACCAGTCCAACGTCGGCGGCGGCGATGCCGTCGCCCTGTTGCCGCTCGACTCGTCGGCCTCGGCGCTGGCGATTCGACAGGGGCTGGTCGCCCGGGGCCAGGTTGATGTGCCGGTAATCGTCTCGGACACGTTCGGTCGGCCCTGGCGCAACGGACTCACCAACGTCGCGATCGGCGTCAGCGGGATGAATCCGATCCGCTCCTACGTCGGCGAGGTCGACGCCGAGGGCTATGACCTGAAGGTGACCGAGATGGCGATCGTGGACGAACTCGCTTCGGCGGCCGAACCGGTGATGAACAAGCTGGACAAGGTCCCGGTCGCCGTCGTGCGCGGCCTCGACATTCCAATCGAAGACTACGATCACACCGCGCTGGTGCGACCGGCCGAGATGGATCTGTTCCGTTAGGACACACCCATGGCAGCCGCATTCAGCATTGAAGCCGACTTCGATTGCTCCCTGGACCGCTTGTGGGCATATGTGTCGCACGTGCCCAACCAGGACCACTGGGTCTTCGGCATGTCGGACTCCGAGGTGGTCGGCGGGGGTGAAATCGGCGTCGGCTCCGAAATCGTTGGCACCTCGACCGAGCAAGGCAAGTCACTGCGGGTCACGATGACGGTCAGGGAGTACGACCCGCCATCGCGAATCTCCTGGGACAACACCGACGGGCACACCCCCTTCCTGACGGAGATCACCTGCTCCGGTGACGAGTCCAGGTCGCGGATGAGCTACCAGGTCACGCTCTATCCGACCGCGTTCCTGATGAAAGTCTTCATGGGCCCGCTGCGCCCGCTGGGAACCATCATCGCCAACAGGATGCTGCGACAGGAGATCCTCCATTTGCGCCAGGCCCTCGGGGTGCAGGTCTGATGGTCAGCCTGAACGCAGCCGCACAGATCACGATCGAGCGCGAGCCGGCCGATGTCTGGGCCTACGTGTCCGATGTCACCAATCAAGACCACTGGGTCGACGGCATGTCCAACTCTGAGATCGTCGGCCGCGAACCGATCGGTCGGGGAACGCAGATCCGAGGCGTCTACACCTACGGAGGCAATGACGGCCCGGTCGAGATGACCGTCACCGAGTTTCGAGCAGGCCGGGAACTCGCCATCGAAGCGTCGGAAGGCCCCTTCCCCTTCACCGGCCGCCTGACGCTCGAGCGATCCGGACCTTCAACGGTTGTGACCAACTCGATGACCGCCGGCAGTGATCACGTCGTCACCTCGATCATGTTCACCGTCCTCCGGCCGTTGATGAGGATGATGATGAGTCGTCAACTGCGTAAGGAGCTTGGCCAACTCAAGGAGATCCTCGAAGGCGACTAGGTGCGTCCCGCCACTTCACTACCGTCATTCCCGCGCCGTCCTCCGTCATTCCCGCCTGCGCGGGAATGACAAGAGAAGTGTGGGCGGGAGTGACGACGGCTGTCTGCGCGTGTCAGGGCGCCCGCTCGTCGGTGAAAGCGATCTGAAAGTCCTCGAACAGGGCGGCGGTGTCCGACGCGGCCTCCAGCGTCTGCTCGTGCGCCGTCAGAAACGCGTCCCGGTCGTTGTCCTGGAGCGCGGCGAATTGCGCGTTGTAGCCGCTGTGCAGGAAGGCGACTGCTCGCAGATAGCGCTGGTGCCAATCGTCCGCGTGCTCGGGCGGCTCCAGGTCGAAGAGCGCGTCGCGGAACCGCTCGCTGGTCGGCAGACCCTGGCGCAGATTCTCGCGGTGCAGGCGGCAGTCGATGTTCTGCTCGGCGCAGTCCGCGGCCGTCTCCGGACTGATCGCGGTCTGGATCTCAACCGTCGCCCGGGAGACGACGTTACAGAGTTGGTCGAAGTAGCTGCCGACGGGGTAGTCGCAGGACTCGTTGACCTGCAGCCCGGACGGCGCCGGATCGCCCTCGAAGATGTCCAGCTCGCGCAGCAGGAAGAGCGCGGCGATGAAGCCGATGATCATGCCGATGACGGGGAACAGCAGCGAGGACTTGCCTCGCGCGCCGCGGCGGGACGATGAACCGCTAGAGGACATCGCTGAGGAAGTCCCGAACCGCTTCGGTGAACGCCTTGGGCTGGTCGCCGGCGACCGAGTGGCCTGCGTCGGCAATCGTGACCAGGCGCACGACCTCGACCTTGTCTGCGAACTCCTCGGCCTGTTCGCGCTTGAGCACGGGACTGTTTTCGCCATGCAGCAGGAGCGTGGGCATGGTCAGTGCGTTGGCCGTCTCCCAGATGCCGTCGCGACCGTCGGCGACGCCCCGGAAGTCCGCCTCGCGGAAGCGCTCGTCGAACATTTTGGCCATCTTGCCTTCGGGCGTCTCGCGCAACGACACTTCGAGCCGCTTGCGTATGCCTTCCTTGGAGCGGAACGGGTAGTACTGGTGGGTCATGTCGACCCATGCGTCGAGCGAGTCCATCTCGTACGGCCCCTGCACGAACTGCCGCACCTGCTGGACGCCGTCGACGCTGACGCCGGGCCCCACGTCGATCAGGACCAGCGCGCGGAGTCGATCGGGATGGCGCGCGGCGAAGGTCATCGCGTTCATCCCGCCCATCGAGTGTCCCAACACGACCGGTCGCTCGAGGCCCAGCGCCTCGATGAACCCGCCGACGTCGGCGGCCATGTGATCACGCGAGTAGTCGGAGAGTTCGGCGGCGCGATCCGAGTGTCCGTGGCCGCGCTGATCGAGCGCGTACCAGTGCAGTCGGTCGGAGAGCGCCGGCGCGACTTCATCGAAGGAGTGGCAGTTGAGCGCGAACCCGTGCAGCGCCACGGCGCTGACCGCCGCGTCGCCGCCGTGATCGATGTAGGACAAGTCAAGGCCATTCACATTGGCGGTCAGGGCGGATGTCATGGGATGCCTCACTTGAGTTATCTGGGTTGTATTGATCGCGGTAGACGCGGCTGCTCGCTTTAGACTACGCGCGCCATGCGAGAACGCGAAACGCCGCTGCGCTATGCCGTCGATGAACGACCGCCGCTCGCCGTCGCAGCCGGACTGGGGCTGCAGAACGCTCTGTTCGTGATTTCGGGAGCCATCTTCCTGCCCATCCTGATGCGCTCACTGGGAATCGTGACCTTTGATCAGGCCGCATTCCTGGTCTCGGCAACGCTGCTCACTGCCGGACTCTCCACAGCGGTGCAGGCGGTCCGGCTGGGCCGCGTCGGCTCGGGCTACATGCTGTTCATGGGCACCTCGGGGGCGTTCTTCGCGGCGACGATGGACGCGATCGAGCTGGCCGGGATCGGGTTCGTCGCCGCCCTGGCGCTGATCGCCGCGCCGACCGAGTGGCTCGTCGCCCGTTTCTTCCGCGTGCTGCGTACGATCTTCACGCCGACGGTGGGCGGGGTCGTGGTGATGTCGGTGGCGGTGCTGGTGGTGCCCATCGCTCTCGATCAGTGGCAGGGCTCGTTCGTCGAGGGTAAGGAGGGCTCGTCCGAGTTCCTGCTGATCGGCGCGGTGTCGGCGCTGGTGATGATCGCGATGATCGTCTGGGCGCCGGCGCGATTTCGGCTGTGGTCGCCGATTCTCGGTCTGGCAGCCGGGTCGTTGACCGCCCTGGCCACGGGCGACTGGCACTTCACCCAGACGAGCGATGCCGCGATTGTCGGTTTCCCAATCGGCGAGTGGGAGACACCCACCTTTCCCCTGACGGGTGAGGCGTTCGCCGTGCTGGGCGCGTTCGTGATCGCGACATTGGCAGGTACGTTTGAGACGGTGGGCGACGCGATCGCGGTACAGAAGGTGTCCCAGAGGAGCTTCCGGCGGATTGACTACGAGTCGGTGCGCGGCGCGCTCAACGCCGACGCGCTCGGCAACGCCCTGGCCGGGGTCATGTGCACAACGCCGAACACGACTTACTCGTCGCCCACGGGGATGATCCCGGTAATCGGTGTGGGCTCGCGCTGGGTCGCGCTCTATGGCGCGGGTCTGATGATCGTGATGGCCTTCTTCCCCGTGTTAACCGGATTTGTCCTTGACCTCCCATTGGCCGCCATTGGCGCGGTGACATTCGTGACCATGTTGCTGTTGTTCGTGATGGGGTTGCAACTTGCTGTGTCGGGCGGGATCAACGGTCGCACGACGCTGATCATCGGGGTCGCGTTCTGGGGTGGGTTCGCGGCGCAGAACGGCCTGTTCTTCGTGGACAAGATTCCCGACGCGCTGGAGCCGATCGCGGGCAACTCGATCTCGGCGTCTTCGGTGTTGGCGGTAGCGCTGACGGCCTTGTTCCGGCTGGCGCCGCGCACGCGCTTCCGCTGGCGCGGGCGCGCGGATGCGGAGGAGTTGCCGGCGGTCCTCAAGTTCGCGCAGCAGTCGGCCGAATCGATGCGTTTGCCGGTGCGTGCCGCCAACCAGCTCGAGTTGTGCCTGGAGGAGGTCTTCACGCACCTGTCGGCGATGGGCGAGTCCGATCGAACTCTGCGGATCGAGTTGTCGCCGGATGACAGCATCGTTGACGTGATGGTCACCGATCGCTCGGAGTCGCGCGATGTGGAGATGCCAAACGTGCCGCCGGATCTGGTCCAGGCGGAGAGCGAAGAGCTGCGCGATCTGGGGCTGGTGCTTTTGAACGAGATGGCCTCGCACGTGGCCCACACGACGATTTCGGACTGGCAGTACATCAGCTTCGAGATCTCCAAGTCGTCGGAACTCGCGCCGCCGCCGGCGACGGTCGACATCTGATCCGGCTTGTGCGGGCGGACATGAACTGGTTGGCGCTCACTG
>JAPPBK010000393.1 GCA_026705105.1 Chloroflexota bacterium
GCCGCGTGAAGGCAAGCAACCGAACGCACACGGGCTCCCAAGGCAAGTTGTCGATGCATCGGCTTGCAAGTTGGGCTCGAGCCCCGAGCCAATCAGGCATCGAAAACCGCAAGCATCGGCCTCCCCCCGATTGTTTCGGCGAGAGCGCTTGTGGTGTGCACCGCGTCAATGATCCCGCCCGACCGCTGAACCCCTCTTGACAGGGTGTCGGCACAGCAGTTCGTCAGCGCGCTCGCCACGCTCCTTTACGCAGCGAGCTAAGCCGTGCGCGTTCGAGTATCAGCGGCGGCAAGCGCAAGGAAGGCGTCACGCGGGCTGGTTGAGTAAACTGGCTTGACGTCGCTGCGCGCTGATATGCGACTGGCTCAGATGACAATCCGCACATCCACGAACGAATTGGTGAACCCGCGATGAGACAAATCCTCGCAGCACTTGCCGCAACCGCGATGCTCGCGGCCGGGCACGTGAGTGCCGACACGCTGGGGCCCGCACCCCAGATCATCGCTGAGTACGACCGCAGCTTCATCGAACGCTCCGGCGCCCAGACATTCGGCGAGATGCTCGACACGGGCATCATCCGCTACTTTTTCACGGGCGGACGCGACCTGCTCATCATGGTGAACGGGCGGCCCTACGCAACGACCGCGCACAATCTGGACTCCCTCCCGCTCTCAGCGGTCGAGCGCATCGAGGTACTGAGAGCCGAGAGCCTGGGGACGCATGCCGGGCACGCCTCAGTGCGTGGCGCATTCAACCTCGTGCTGCGGAAGGATCTGGACGGCTTCGACGTGCGCGCCGTCACCCGGATGCCGAGCCGCGACGGCGGCGACGCGCGCCAGGGGAGCGTCGTATGGGGCGGCGCGGTCGGCGCCGGCGGACACCTGACAATCGGCGTCGACGTCCTCGACCGCCAGGAGATCGTCGGCAGGTCCCGCGAACACAGCCGCTCGGAGTGGACGGAGGGCGGAAGCTTCGCCGAGGCAAAGAACGTAAGTGTCGGCGGCAACACCGTCTACGTGTTCGACACGAGCACCAAAGAACTGAGGACCGTCCCGCTCGGCACGTGCGACCCGGCGCTGGGCTACACCGGCCCACTCAGCAACCCGCCGGGAATCAGGTCGGGCGACAAGGGCTGCGGGTTCGCCTACGGCAACTTCTGGTGGGACAGCGGAAGCTACGACCAGAGGAATGCGATCCTGAACCTCGACCACCCGGTTGGTGAGCACGCCGAACTTCACGTGGACGCCAACGTCACGCACGGACGCTGGGCGTTCCGCTACGCACCGTCGATCGGTGTCTTCTCCGTCACCCCTGGCGAGAGACTGCTCAACGCGATCAACGAAGCGGCGCGCGAGGCTGAGCCACCCTTCGAAGCGACGACAGACAACCTCTTCTCCGTTGGGCACCGTTTCATCGCCCATGGCAACCGAGACTGGAGATCGGATTTCGAGGAGTACGACGCCTCGGCCAGCATCAAGGGCCGGCTCAGCGAAGGCCTCGGCTACGACGCCCGCATCGAAGCCTACCGGCTCGACTACTCGCTGTCGGGCGATACTTTCGTGGACGCCGAAACCATCCGGCGCGAGATCCTGGCCGGAAGGTACGATCTGGCCAACCCGCTGTCGACGGAGCCGGACCACCTGGCAGCGATCGAGAGGAGCAGCCTGCGCGAGGAAGAGGACGTAGGCGCGCAGTATCTGGGCACGCGGCTCGCGCTGGAGGGCGCCGGGCCTGGGATCGGCGGGCGCACCACGGCGTGGACCGCGGGGGTCGAACTTTACAACGTCGAGACCCACAGCCTTCTGGCGTTCCGGGCAGGCGACGGCCGCACCCGTGACGTCAACGGCGTGCTCGGGTCGGGCGGTACCAGCTACGCAGGCGAGCGCGATGCGGCGGGAGCCTTCGCGGAGGTGTCCCTGCCCCTCGCCGACACCGTGGACGTGAGAGCCGCAGCCAGGGCCGATGAGCTCGATGACGTCGGTGGGCTGCGCGCGTGGCGCCTAGGGGCTGAGTATCGGCCTAATGACATCGTCACGCTGCGCGGCTCCTGGAGCGCGGGCGACGGCCCACCCTCCATGAATCATCTGCACAGCACCGCGGCGCAGGACCACCCCTATGTCCGCTGCGTCCCGGAGAGCGGGCCGCCGCCCCGCACGTGCGACGCGGCAAACTTCCGGCAGGTGACGCGCCTCACGAGCGGCAACCCCGAGCTCGAGCCGTCACGATCAGAGAGGCATTCCTTCGGCGCCGAGGCCCGCAACGGGCCGTTCTACCTCGTCGTCGACTGGTACCGGCTCGAGACCTCGGATCTGCCGGGGCGGCACGACCCCACCTGGGCGATGCTGAACCATCCCGAGTGCCCGCCGGGCGGCGGCAGCAGCTGCATCGAGCGCGCAGCCGGAGACATCACCATTCACGAGCGCTTCGCGAACATCGTCGAGACCGAGATTACGGGCATCAACACCCGGTTCGGAGCGCGCACGGAGACTGGCTGGGGCTTCGTCGCCATGCGGGGGTTCTGGCGCTACGTTACCGGCAGCGACGAGCGCATCGCAGGCGTGGAGCAGCCGTACCCGCTCCCGCGCAACGCCGTGCGCATCGTGACCTCGGCCGGGCGCGGCGACCTCACCGCCTTCTGGGCCCTGAACTACCGCGACGCGATCGAGAACCGGTGGGACGACGGAGAGTTCAGCTCCTGGACCGGCCATGACTTGACGCTCGACTGGAGAGCTCCGTTAGGGCTCGAGAACATGCGGGTAACGGCAGGCGTGTACAACGTCACCGACGAAAAGCTCTCCACGAACACCGCGGATCCCTCGGATACGGACGGTCCGCGCGCGGCCGGCTGGGGACGCACGTACTTCGCGACTCTCAACATGCGGTTCTG
>JAPPBK010000056.1 GCA_026705105.1 Chloroflexota bacterium
AGGCCGAGGGCTGCTCGCCGATCACGACGGCCTGGCGCAACGAGACGACCAACATCCGACCAGTCAAGCCGAACACGATCGCCAAATCTCTGGCGATCGGCAATCCGGCCGACGGTTACTACGCGCTGAAGACGATGAAGCGCACCGATGGCGGCTCGACGGCGGTCACCGATCCCGAGGTGGTCGAGGGCATTCAGATGCTGGCCGAATGCGAGGGCGTATTCGCCGAGACCGCCGGCGGGGTCACGATCGCGGGACTGCGCCAGGCGATCGAGAGCGGTCAGATCGATCCCGACGAGACGACCGTGGCGTTCATCACCGGCGGAGGGCTGAAAACGGCCGATGCAGTGGTCGAACACGTCACGCAGCCGATCCCGGTCGAAGGTACGCTGCAGTCGTTCGAAGCGGCGTTCGCCGAGGCGCCCGAGGCCGTCGGCGTGGGAGGCTGAAGATGTCGACACGACGAGTTCGCTTCACGTTCGAGGGCGACGCGGTCCGGGAACCGGTGATCTATCTCGTTGGGCACGAGTTCGATGTGGTCACCAACATCCGCATGGCCGACGTTGAGCGCGACTTCGGCTGGGTCGTGCTGGAGTTGGATGGCGACCACGACGAGATCGATAGAGCCCTCGCCTGGGTCGAAGCCAAAGGTGTGCGCATCGACCCGGTCGCCGGGGACGTGGTCGAGAGCTAGGGTCTCGCTGATCTGCGCGCGGGCCCGCCGCCGGGGAGATCGCCATGCCCGAACCGTTCACGATCGATATCGCTGAATCCGAGATTCGCGACCTCAATCAGCGGCTTGGACGGACGCGCTGGCCGTCGGAGGTCTCTGACTCGGGTTGGCAGTACGGCTCGAACCTCGCCTACATCCAGGAACTCTGCGAGTACTGGCGCACGGACTTCGACTGGCCGGCGCAGCAGGCGCGGCTCAACGGGATGCCGCAGTTCACGGCCCAGGTCACGGCCGACGGCGTCGAGGGCTTCACGGTTCATTTCGTCCACCAGGAGGGCGTCGGCGCCGATCCGTTGCCGCTGCTGTTCACGCACGGCTGGCCCGGTTCGTTCTATGAGGTGTCGAAGATCATCGGTCCGCTGACGGATCCGGCCGCTCACGGCGGCGATCCACGCGACGCGTTCACGGTCATTGCGCCGTCGCTGCCGGGCTACGGGTTCTCGGAGATTCCCAGTGCGGGCGGATTCGGCCATATGCGCACGGCTCGGCTGTGGGCGGCGCTGATGATGGAGCTCGGCTACGAGCGCTACGGCGTGCAGGGCGGCGATATCGGCGCCGGCGTCTCGGCGCTGACGGCCCATGAGGACCCGGAGCACTGCATCGGCCTGCAGAGCAACATGCCCAACAGCCGCCCGCCTGCGGATCGCCCCGACGGCTCGTGGAGCGACGACGAGCGCGCGATCATCGAGCGGATGCGCAGGTGGCAAACGGACGAAGCCGCCTACCAGTGGGTCCAGGGCACGCGGCCACAGACGTTGGCGTATGGCCTGACCGACTCGCCCGCCGGGCTGGCCGCCTGGATTGTGGAGAAGTGGCGCTCATGGTCGGACTGCGGCGGGGATATCGAATCCCGCTTCAGCAAGGACGAGATCCTGACCAACATCTCGATCTACTGGTTCACGAGGACGATGAACTCGGCGACGCGCTTCTACTACGAGCGCCGCCAGCATCCCGAGCGGAACGCGTTCAGCGGTCGGCTGGAGACGCCGGCGGGTTTCTCGGTGTTCCCGAAGGAAATCTTCGGTCCGCATCGCAGCTGGATTGAGGCCGAGTTCAATGTGCGGCAGTGGTCGGTGCATGATCGCGGCGGCCATTTCGCCGCGCTGGAGGAGCCGGAACTGCTGGTCGGCGACATCCGCGAGTTCTTCCGACCGCTTCGCTAGGGCTCGTGCGATACTGCGCGCGGACCTGTTCACGCACTGACTCGCCCGCAGCGAGAGGACATTCGTATGCCCGAGCCATTCAAGATTGACGTGCCCGACACCGAGATTCGCGACCTCAAGCGGCGCCTGGCGCAGACCCGCTGGCCCTCGGAAGTGAGCGATTCCGGCTGGCAGTACGGCTCCAACCTGGCCTACATGCAGGAGCTCTGCGAGTACTGGCGGACGGAGTACGACTGGCGCGTGCAGGAGACCTACCTGAACCGGATTCCGCAGTTCACGACGCAGGTCTCGGCCGACGGGGTCGAGGATTACACGGTCCACTACGTCCACCAGGAGGGCAACGGGCCGAACCCGATGCCGCTGGTCTTCACCCACGGCTGGCCGGGCACGTTCTACGAGGTGGTCAAGATTCTCGGTCCCTTGACCGACCCCGCCGCGCACGGCGGCGACCCGGCCGACGCCTTCACGGTTGTCGCGCCGTCGCTGCCCGGTTACGGCTTCTCGCAGATACCGACCTCGGGCGGCTTCGGCCAGAAGCGCACGGCGCTGCTCTGGGGCGCGCTGATGGCGCAGCTCGGCTACGAACAGTACGGCGCGCAGGGCGGCGACTGGGGCTCGATCGTGACCTCGCAGGTCGCCTACCAGCACCCCGACAACTGCATCGGCTCGCACGTCAACATGCCGATCGGCCGGCCGCCGGCGGACAAGTCACCCGAGGACTACAGCGAGGACGAGCGGGCCGTCGCCGCCCAGTCGGCCGAGTGGCAGGCGCAGGAGACCGGCTACCAGGCAATCCAGGGCACGAAGCCGCAGACGCTGGCCTACGGCCTGACCGATTCGCCGGCCGGCCTCGCCGCCTGGATCACGGAGAAATGGCGCTCCTGGTCGGACTGCGACGGCGACATCGAGAAGCGCTTCAGCAAGGACGAGATCCTGACCAACATCTCGATCTACTGGTTCGGCCAGACGATCAACTCGTCGA
>JAPPBK010000192.1 GCA_026705105.1 Chloroflexota bacterium
CACCCACTACGAGAAGATCAAGGTCTCCGACGCCATCCTCGTGCTCAACGAGGACCTGCCCGGCAAGCCCCGCTACATCGGCGGCAACAGCTTCCTCGAGATGGGCTTCGCCCACATCCTCGACATCCCCATCTACCTCATGCAGGACGTTCCCGAATCCCCCTACCGCTCGGAGATGCTGGCCATGGACCCGATCGTGATCGACCACGACCTGAGCCGGATTCCGTCCGACATCGCGGCGGTCGTGGGATAGCCTCGCAGCATGCGCACCTTGATCGTGGGCGGCGGCGGACGCGAGCACGCATTGGCCTGGAAGCTGGCGCAGTCTCCGCGCTGCGAAGCGATGTTCACCGCGCCGGGTAATGCCGGCACCGCCGAGTTGGGCGAGAATCTCGCTATCCACGACTCCGATATCGACGGCCTCTGCAACGCTGCCGAACAGCGCCAGGTCGATCTCGTCGTCGTCGGACCGGAAGCGCCGCTCGCCGCCGGCCTCGTCGATGCGCTGACCGAGCGCGGCACTCTTGCCTTTGGCCCGACGCAGCAGGCCGCACAGATTGAGTCCTCGAAGTGGTTCGCCAAGCAGGTCATGCAGGCCGCCGGCGTCCCCCACGCCCGAGGCGAGATCTTCGACTCCGCCCAGGCCGCGCACAAGTGGCTCGAGATCCTCGGACCCGACGACCTGCCCGTGCTCAAGGCCGACGGGCTCGCCGCCGGCAAGGGCGTGATCGTCCCTGATCACATTGACGACGCCCACGAGGCCATCGATCAGATCTTCGCGGGCGCATTCGGCTCGGCCGGCGAACGCGTCGTAATCGAGGACCGTCTTGCGGGCATGGAGGCCTCTGCCATGGCCATCGTTTCGGGCGCCGACATCCTGCCGCTTCCGCTGAGCTGTGACTACAAGCGGGTTTTGGACCGCGACCAGGGACCCAACACCGGCGGCATGGGCGTCTACGCTCCGCCCGGATTCGTCGGAGAGCCTGCAGATGTCTTCGCCGCAATCCATCAGCCGGTGATCGAGCAGATGGCCGCCGACGGCTGCCAGTTTCGCGGCCTGCTCTACGCCGGACTGATGGTCGACGACGGGGATATGAACGTGCTCGAGTTCAACGCCCGCTTCGGCGATCCGGAGACCCAGGCCGTGCTGCCCTTGCTCGACGGCGACCTGCTGCCAGTGCTCGAAGCGTCGGCGCGCGGAGAGGCGCTGCCGCGTGACGCGATCTCGCACAGCGGACGTGCCTCAGTGAGTGTCGCGATCGTCAGCGGCGGCTATCCCGGTCCCTACGAGTCCGGCAAACCGATCCACGGACTCGACGCCGTCAATGAGTCTGTTGAGGTCTTCCATGCCGGCACGGCAATCGACGATGATGGACGCACCGTCACCGCCGGCGGACGCGTGCTCGCCGTCACTGCCGTCGCCGATACGCTGGCGGAGGCGCGCGGTATCGCCTACGACAATGTCCGGCGGATTACGTTTGACAAGTCCTTTCACCGCACCGATATCGCGCTCAGGGAGTTGGAATCATGACGACACAGACGAACCGCGAGATTCGCCCGAATCTGCAAGCGCACGACGAAGCGCAGCAGGTCGAGATGTTCCCCGGCGTCGTGCGCCGCACGCTCAACGCGGGCGAGCGCACATCGATCCACGAGATTGAGATCGATGAAGGCGGCTGCGTGCCGATGCATACGCATCCGCACGAGCAGATCGGCTACCTGGTTTCGGGCCGGGTCAAGTTCGAGCTCGGCGACGAGACGAAGGAGCTGTCGGCGGGCGACTCTTGGGTCATTCCTTCCGAGATACCGCACGAAGTGACGGCGCTTGAGGACTCGGTCGCGCTGGACATCTTCTCGCCGGCGCGAGAGGAGTTCATTCCCTGATGATCCCCCGTTATCAACGCGCGCAGATGGCCGCGCTCTGGACCGATGACGCCAAGTGGCGGCGCTGGCTTGACGTTGAAATCGCCGTCGTCAACGCCTGGGCCGACGAGGGCGTCGTGCCGCGCGAGGACGCCGAACTCGTCGCCGCCAACGCCGGATACAACGTCGCCGACATCGACCGTTACCAGGCCGAAGTCCACCACGACACGCTCGCCTTCCTCCATTCGGTCGCCGACACGCTCGGCCCGGAGTCCCGTTGGGTACATCACGGCCTGACCACCTCCGACGTCTGGGACACCGCTTCGGCGCTCCAGATCCGCGACGCCGCGCGGATCATCGAGGACGACCTGGAACGGCTGGAAGCCTCGATCACCAGGCGGGCCGTGGAGCACAAGCACACGCTCTGCATCGGCCGCACTCACGGGATCCACGGCGAACCAACCACCTTCGGCCTGAAGCTCGCCGGCTGGGTCGACGAGACCCGACGCAACCGCCGACGCCTCGCCGATGCGATTGAGTCGGTCGCGGTTGGCAAGATCTCCGGCGCCGTTGGCACGCACGCAACCGTCCCCCTGCACATTGAAGAGCGGGTCTGCCGCGAACTCGGCCTCGGCGTCGAGGCGATCTCGACCCAAGTCGTCCAGCGCGACCGCCACGCCTACTTCCTTTCCACCCTGGCCGTGATCGCCGCCTCACTCGAACGTTTCGCCACCGAGATCCGCCACCTGCAGCGAACCGAGGTTCGCGAAGTGCGTGAGCCGTTCGCGGAGGGTCAGGCAGGCTCCTCGGCGATGCCTCACAAGCGCAACCCGGAGAAGGCCGAGCGCGTCTGCGGACTCGCCCGCACGATCCGCGCCAACGCGCTCACGGCCCTGGAGAACGTCGCTCTCTGGCACGAGCGCGACATCTCGCACACCTCGGCCGAGCGGATCGCGATCCCCGACGCCTGCTTCGCCCTCGACTACATCACCGACATGCTCGCCTGGATCA
>JAPPBK010000113.1 GCA_026705105.1 Chloroflexota bacterium
CCAGAGGCCGTCCTTGCCCCTGAAGGTGGGGATACCTGACTCGGCCGAGATACCGGCGCCGGTCAAGGCGATGCAGTAGCGGGACTGGGCGAGCAGTGCAGCGGCGCGCTCGATCGACTCCTGGTGCAGATCCTGCGGGTCGCCGGGTTCAGTTGTCTGGGTCATGAACCAGATCCTCAGATATGAGAACGCCCCCTTTCGGGGGCGCATCATCCTGTGTGCATCAGGCTCCCTAACGGGAGCCGAGCCTGTCGACTTGAAGTACTCCGTAGAGGAGGTGAATGTTCAGCTTGCGCATCAAGGCCTCCTTCCGTTTCCCAACCGCCTTCATGGTAGCGCATGCCGCGCGGTTTGTCATTCGCCTGTCAACGGTCGGCGAACCCGGCGAACTCGGATACACTTCGGACGTAACGGATCGCACCGGCTACGGCGCAACCGCGCGACCACTGAGGAGGGCAGCCGATGTTGAGGCTGGCCAACCCGTTGCCCGGCCACCGCATCGGCGGATGGGCCGCAATCGAAAGTCCGCCGCAACGTGTCGCCACCGGTGGCCAGCACTGGTCGTTGCTCATCCTCTTGGCCGCTGCGATGGTCGCCATCATGTCAGTGGCCTTTGATCTGAGGATCGGGTCCAGCCCGGAGCCGAGGACCACCGGATCGGCTGTGTCGGCTGTAGGACTGGCATCGGATACCAGTGGGTTGGCGGGCCATGGAACAGCGATCGAGCAACAAGGATCGCTCGCCGAAGCGTCGACGGCTGCAGTGCACGTCTCGTCGGCCGACTCGACCGGCGCGCAGACTGACTCCGCGCCGGTGGCAGGCTCGGCGACTTCCCGCCCATCGTCGTCTGCAGCGGAGAATCGAGCGGCTCTCGATGCTTCGCCAAAGCTAGCGGCGACAGGCGAGGCCGGTCAGGCCGTTGCGTTGGCGGAGACCTCCGGCGCGACGGCTGAGGAGGGTGTCGCGTCAGCGCAATCCGGCGGCGAGCTGTTGGATGCAGCATCGCGGATTCGCGAGTACCTGGGGCTCCATCCAGGCGCGCAATTGCCTGTCTCGTTCAGCTATGAGGTGCAAGCCGGGGACACCGCTTCGAGCATCGCCAGGCGATTCGGCCTGGACGAGGCGACCGTGCTGTTCAACAACTTCGACATCTACGACGCCGATCACCTGACCGTCGGCCAGATCCTGCAGCTTCCGCCGGTGGACGGCCTGGTCTACACAGTGCAGCCGGGCGACACACTGGACAGACTGGAGCTGAACTACCTGGCCGACTCCGCCGCGACGGTTGCATTCCCTGCGAACGGCATCGCCAGTCCCGATCAGATCCAGGTGGGTCAGCAACTGTTGCTGGTTCATGGTTCGGCATCACTGTCGGGCGCCGCGACCGCAAGCGCGAGTTCGTCCGGCGGCGGACAGGCGGCGCAGGTCTGGTCTGAGCCGACTTTCGTGTGGCCGTTGGGCCCGGACGGGATCAGCGATCCGTTCGGGACCCCGAGAGCGAACGCGTTCGGCTATCACACCGGGGTCGACTTCGTTGCGCCCATGGGGACGATTGTGGGCGCCACGGCCGGCGGCCAGGTAACAGTCGCTACCTGGGATCCGTCGTACGGAAACTGGGTCGAGATCAGCCATGGCGGTGGCTATCGGTCGCGTTATGCGCATCTTGACGAGATCTGGGTGCGTGAGGGTGAATGGGTGCAGTCCAACGCGTACATTGGGACGGTAGGCAACACTGGGAATTCCTCGGGAGCCCACCTGCATTTCGAGATCATCATCAATGGGCAGGCGGTCAATCCGCTCGCCTGGCTGAACTAGCCGAACGTCGGCCGGATCGCCTCCTGGCCAGGTACGCCGTCCGAGTTGAGCCGCAAGTCCGTTCGGCCTGGAGGTTGTCATGAGCGCAGATGGCGCCGGATTCGACGAATCGCAGTTGACGCATGGCTACGCGAATACCAATGGCGTCAAGTTGCACTACGTGACCCAGGGCGAGGGACCGTTGGTCCTGCTGCTGCATGGTTTCCCCGAGCACTGGTACTCCTGGCGCCACCAGATTGGACCGCTGGCCGAGGCCGGGTTCCGCGTCGTCGCGCCGGACATGCGTGGCTACAACCTCTCCGACAAGCCGCGCGGCGGATACGACATCAAGAACCTGACCAAGGATGTGCGCGGACTGATCCGCGAGATGGGCGAAACTTCGGCGACGATTGTCGGTCACGACTGGGGCGGAGTGATCTCGCTTCAGTTTCCCATCGACTACCCGAGGGCGTGCGACCGCCTGATCGTCATGAACGCGCCGCTAGTGCGCTCCTGGTACTGGGGTCGACGCAACTATCCGAACAATCTCTACGCGCTGCTGATGCAGGTGCCGGGATTGGCCGAGCGGCGCAACTGGTCGGACATTGATGCGACGACCGAGCGGGTGTTCAAGGGCGTGGGCGCTCGAGCGGAAGCCTTCAGCGACGAGGACATTGCGACGTTCGCCGAGGCGCTGAAGCAGCCAAAGGCGCTGTCGTCAGCAATGAAGTACTACCGCTCGATCTACTGGCCAGACTGGTTCCTGACCTGGCCGGACCGACATGCGCGGATCACCTGTCCGACGCAGTTCATCTGGGGTGTCGATGACCAGGCGGTGCGGCTGCCGTTCATGGAGGAAGCGGCGGAACGGGTGGACGACCTGCGTACGGTGCTGATCGAGAATGCCGGACACTGGGTGCAGCAAGAGCAGCCCGAGCAGGTGACGGCGGCGATGCTTGAGTTCCTTGCGCCGCAAGGCAGCGGAGAGACCGGCTGATGAGCGGGGACAGCATTGCGTCCCAGCCGCGAGGCATCTGGAGCCATGGATTCGTCGAGGGCGCGGCGGGGGTCAACTTGCACTATGCCGAAGTCCGGCCGGACGGCGACCTGGAGAGTGCACCGCTGGCAATCCTGCTGCACGGATTTCCCGAGTTCTGGTGGTCGTGGAGGTTGCAACTCCCGGCGTTGGCCGCGGCCGGCTACTGGGCGATCGCGCCGGACCTGAGGGGTTACAACCTGTCCGACGCGCCTTCTCGCGTCGAGGACTACGAACTGGATCTGCTGACCGCGGATGTGCAGCGACTGATCGCGCACACGGGCCGGGAGAGCGCCGTGGTCGTGGGCCATGACTGGGGCGGGGCCGTGGCCTGGCAGTTTGCCATGGACTATCCGAGCTGGGTCGAGCGGCTGGTGGTGATGAACGCGCCGCATCCGGAGCGAATGGCTGAAGCCTTCGGCGGACGACCGAACATCCGCCAGATCGGCCGCTCGTGGTACATGTTCGTGTTCCAGATTCCGTGGCTGCCGGAACGCTGGCTGGCGATCAACGACTACGAGCGGATCGGTCTGATCTTCCGCGACACCGCAGCGCACCCGGAGGCGTTTCCGCCCGAGGTGCTGCAGGAGTATCGGCGCGCGGCCGCAAGAAACGGGCTGACCGGTCCGATTCACTTCTATCGTGCTGCGGTCCGCGCCGGCGCGCAGGAATCACGTGCGCGGCTCGGCAACCGGCTCAACGGTCTGGGCGAGACGTTCGAGCAGATCTTCGGCGGATCGGGCGCCGAACCGGTCAGCTATCCGCAGATCGAAGCGCCCACGCTGTTGCTCTGGGGAGAACGCGACACGGCTCTGGGCAAAGAGCTGACCAATGACATGGAGTCCCTGTTTACGGGCCCGTTCGAACTCACATACTTGCCCGACAGCGGCCACTGGGTACAGCAGGAAGCGGCGGAGGACGTGAACCGGCTGATGCTGGAGTTCCTGGAGCGATACCGAGAGGATCCAGGCAGCACGCCCGAGTAAGCGAACGTTCAGGTCAGGGGCGCGTCGGGGTCGACATCGGTGGTCGCGGCGATCCAGTAGCGATGGCGGATGCCCATCGACAGGTCTTCGAGATCGCGAGCGACCTGGCGCTCGCTGTCCCCATCGAGTCCTGCGCCGCCGCAGACACCGGTCAGCATGGAACGCTTGAAGATCAGTCCGACCGAGGCGTCGACAAAGGACAGGTCTCGCGCCTTGTGGGCGAGGAAGTACTGCATGTCTTTCGATTCGAAGGGCAAGGGACCGCGACCGTCGGTGGGCCACAGGCCCCATCCGAGGTACCCGCCACGGGCGACGTGCTCGCGCACTGCGCGGTGATGCTCGATGACGTCCTCGACATGACCCTCGCGCGCGTCGAAGTGGATCAGGTTCGGTCGTGCGTCGAGCACTCGGGTCCAGTTGGGCGCGGCGCAGCAGTGGATCCCGGCCAGCGCGCCTATCCGCTGGAGCGGCTCGATTGCAGCGCGCAGCACGGGGATCACCTCGCGCCAGGGCAAGGGGATCGACGGTTCGCCGACGGAGGCGAGTTCGGGTTCGTCGAACATGATGATCGCCTGGTAGCCCTGTCGCTGGAAGACGCGGGCCTGCTCGGCGGCCGCTGCGCCAAGCCAGGCGCCCAGGCGCTCGAGAGTCTCCAGGTCCTGGAGCGGCGAGGAACCGCCTGCGTCTCGCGACCATCGGGCGAGCGTGATCGGTCCGACGAGCTGGCCCTTGACAACCGGGGATTTGCGCTGTTCGGCAACCGAGGGCAGCCGCTCCAACAGCTCATACAGACCTGGGGCGCGTTCGCGCGGCGGCAAGTCGGCGTTGGCGATGTCTGCGTCGGAGAGTGTTCCGCTCCAGGTGACGTGCTCGCCGTCCCACGATGCTCCCGGCAACGCCAGCGCGGTCTGGGGAATCATCAGTTCCTCGTCCGAGCGGTTGGGAAGCTGCGGCCAGAACGGGAGACGCCAGTAATCTTCGAGAATTTCCGAGACCGCTTCGGCGGGATCGGTGTGACGCATGGAGCCGACACCGCAGGGCAGCAGGGGAAGGTGTATTGGTGCGTCCACTTGATCAACGTCTCTTGTTGGCGATTGCTGTGGGGGATGTGGGCATGGCGCCGACCTGATCGGTCGCTGGGGTTAGCTTAGCTCTGAAGGCCAAGATGTCCGCGTGATTTCCGTCGCCGGCGCCGATGAGCAGATGTCGAGACAAGTTGCTAGACTGCGCGGACTGGAATCGGTCAACAGTTGACGCAGTTGATCAATTGCGCCGAACGGAGTACTCTCGCGTTCCGTTGTTTTTCAGCGGAACGAACATAACCGATCTCGGTGCTCGTACCTCTCCCGGCGGTCTTGTCGGAACAGAGGTGCTAATCTGGCGAATGAAGGGTACATGACATGACTCGCGCCGACGACCACTCCGATGTAGCCGATGAGGCCACAGCAGCGCTGCCTCTCGACACTGGCCAGGACGAGCAAGCGGCGCCTGTCGCCCGCGCGGTTCGCGAGCCGCTGATTGGACGCCACTTCACTCAGCCCGGCGAGGATGTCTACGGGCAGATCGAGTGGACCTATCGCACCGCGGCGATCACTTCAGACTCGGGCGAGACGATTTTCGAGCAGTCGGACATCGAGACGCCGGCCTTCTGGTCGCAGACAGCAACCAACATCGTCGCCTCGAAGTACTTCTGGGGTCAGACCGGCACGGACGAGCGCGAATCGTCGATGAAGACCCTGGTCGACCGGGTCGTGGAGACAATCACGCGCTGGGGCAGGGCGGGCGGCTACTTCAATGACGGCGCGGCCGCCTCGGCGTTTTCGCAGGAGCTGCGCTACCTGCTGATCAATCAATACGCGGCGTTCAACTCGCCGGTCTGGTTCAACGTCGGCGTCGAAGAGACGCCGCAGTGCTCGGCCTGCTTCATCAACTCCGTCGAGGATACGATGGAGTCGATCATGGACCTGGCCAAGCGCGAGGCGCTGCTGTTCAAGTGGGGCAGCGGCACGGGCTCGAACCTGTCGACGCTGCGCTCCAGCAGGGAGTCGCTGACCGGCGGCGGCAAGGCGTCGGGGCCGGTCTCGTTCATGCGCGGCTACGACGCATTCGCCAACGTGATCAAGTCGGGCGGCAAGACGCGGCGCGCGGCCAAGATGATCATCCTTGACGCGGATCATCCCGACGTCATTGAGTTCATCAACTGCAAGGCGGACGAAGAACGCAAGGCCTGGGCGCTGATCGACTCCGGCTATGACGGATCGCTGAACGGCGATGCGTACTCCTCCGTTTCGTTCCAGAACGCGAACCATTCGGTGCGCGTCTCGGACGAGTTCATGCAGGCGGTCGAGGCGAATGGCACGTGGGCGACCCGCGAGGTCGTCGGCGGCGAGGTGGTCGAGCAGATTCCGGCTCGGGATCTCCTGCGCGCGATATCGGCGGCGACGCACCAGTGCGGCGACCCGGGCATGCAGTTCGACAGCGTGATCAACGATTGGCACACCTGCTCGAACACGGATCGCATCTATGCGTCCAACCCGTGTTCGGAGTACATGTTCCTCGACGACACGGCCTGCAATCTGGCCTCGCTCAACCTGCTCAAGTTCTACGACCTGGAGACGCACGAGTTCGATGTCGAGTCCTACCGTCACGCCTGCCGAGTGATCATCACGGCGCAGGAGATCCTGGTATCGAACGCGTCGTACCCGTCGCCGCTGATTGGCGAGAACTCGGAGAAGTACCGCCCGTTGGGTCTGGGCTACACCAACCTCGGCGCGCTGCTGATGGCTCGGGGACTGCCCTACGACTCGGTGGCGGGACGCGCGCTGGCGGCCACCGTGACCGCGTTGATGACCGGCGAGGGTTACCTGCAGTCGGCCCGGATCGCCGAACGGATCGGCGCCTTCTCGGGCTACGCCGACAACCGCGACCCATTCCTGCGGGTGATGCGCAAGCACCAGGCCGCGGTGGGCCGGATCGACGACCTGGACACCGTCCCCGAGCTCGTCCGCGACGCGGCCGAAGACGCGTGGCGGCAGGCGATCGCGCTGGGCGAGCAACACGGCTACCGCAACGCGCAGGCCACGGTGCTCGCGCCGACGGGCACGATCGCCTTCATGATGGACTGCGACACGACCGGCGTGGAACCGGACATTTCGCTGGTCAAGTACAAGAACCTCTCGGGCGGCGGCTACTTCAAGATCGTCAATCGCACCGTGCCCGCAGCGCTGCGCCGGCTGGGTTATGCCGACGACGCGATTGAGCGCATCGGCGCGCACATTGACGAGACCGGGACCATCGAGGGCGCGGCCGACCTCAATTCTGAGCACCTGGCGATCTTCGACTGCGCATTCAAGGCGCAGGCGGGGCAGCGCAGCATTGCGCCGTTGGGCCATATCCGCATGCTGGGTGCGGTGCAGCCGTTCCTCTCGGGCGCGGTCTCCAAGACGGTCAACGTGCCCGAGCACACCTCGGTCGAAGAGATCATGCAGACCTACGTGGACGCCTGGAAACTGGGCGTCAAGGCGGTCGCCATCTATCGCGACAACTCGAAGCGGATTCAGCCGCTGGAGACGGGCGAACGCAGAACATCGACGGTCGCCGAAGACGCCCCGGTCTACGAGCCGGGACCGTCGACGCCGACCGACGCGCCCGTCGTGTTAGAGAATGCGGCATCGCCGCCTGCGTACCGTCGGCACCGATTGCCGGACGAGCGCAAGGCGCTGACCCACAAGTTCACCATCGGTGAGCATGAGGGCTACATGACGATCGGCGAGTTTGAGGACGGCAGTCCCGGCGAGGTGTTTGTTCACATCTCCAAGGAAGGCTCGACTGTCTCCGGTCTGATGGACGCGGTCGGCACGCTGACGTCGGTTGCGTTGCAGTCGGGCGTGCCGCTGTCGACGCTGGTCAAGAAGTTCGCCCACATGCGCTTCGAGCCGATGGGCTGGACGCGAAACCGCGACATCCCGCACGCCGACTCGATCCTCGACTACGTCTTCCGCTGGATGGGTACGAAGTATCTGGAAGGCGAGACGACGGACACGATCGCCAAGCAGGCGCAGATGGCGATGGCGCCGGAAGAGGTCAAGCTGGCCGACGAAGAGGCGGGACCTGCACCGGTGACGCCTCCAGCCGCATCGCTGCCGCTGATCGACGACGCGTCAACCGTGGGCTTCCAGAATCAGCTCGACGCACCACCATGCGCGGAGTGCGGCTCCATCATGGTGCGCTCCGGTTCGTGCTTCCGTTGCATGAACTGCGGAGCGACCTCGGGTTGCTCCTAGCGGTTCCTCTCTCCCCCGCTGTGCGGGAGAGCTGCCGCAAGCCGAGGGCCGCTTCCCCGAGCAGTCATTGTCGCGAGGCGTCCTGAGAGTCTTGCGCTTCCCTGAGCAGGGCCTGTCGCCGTCGCTCGTACTCGGTCTGCGACAGCGAGCCTCGCTGTTGTTCGAGCGCGTCCAGCTCCGGCGAGCGAGGCGCCGGTTCGGGTCTTGGCCGCGAGGACCGCTCCACGTTCACCGGTGCAGGGACCGCCGGCCGTCGCGTCGGCTGTGGGACCCGTGGTCCCGCCGGCGCAGGCGGAGGCAGACGCACCTCGGTGCCGGCAAGATCGGACGGTCGGGCGGCGAGTTGAGGCGCCTCGCCTCGGACCACAACCAGCGTGCCCACCATGCGGTCGTGGACGCACTGGCGGTCTGGATTCATCAGGATCCAGCCGGCGTTGATCACCGGTCCGAGCAGCCCGAAGGCGTATCCTATGAATCCCAGCAGGAGCCGCTTGATCACCAGTTCGCGCATCCACATGCGCTGCGGGGTGACCTCCTGCCCCGCCTCGTTGATGACGTAGAGGTCAAGCAGCGACTTGGCCGGCGATTGACCGTCCCGCGACGTGAACCACATCATGTACAGCCAGATGGGCAGCAGCAGGAAGATCAGCAGGTCGAGGATCTCGCAACCGAGTCGACGCAGATAGGGTGCGGCGTAATCGCCCGAGGTGGGGTGCGACATCAGCACCCCGCACCTGGCGCAGAACACGCCGACGCCCGGATACTCGTCGCAGATGAGGCAGTGTTCGGCGCGCAGCGCGTCGGGCTTCCTGCTGCTCATGACCAGTTCCGCAAGTGCCTTCGAGCGGAGGCTAACGGGAGCGCAGACGCGTCCGCTGGTGGGACTCAGACCTTGCTGCGTTCCACGACCAGGGTGCCGAGGATTTTGTCGTGCAGCGTCTGCCGGTCGCGGTCCCAGAGCAGCCAAGCGGCGTCGAGGAAGGAGAAGGCCCAGAACACGAAGGTGAGCCAAAACCAAAGCAGAAGGAACTCACCGACCGACCTGGCGACTGCGCCGAGAAGCAGCAACAGGGTAAACGCCACGACTCCGAGCACGGCGTCCCAGCCGAACTCGCGCAGCCAGACGTAGCCGCTGCCGGCCTGGGCGCCGTCGGTGCGAAGTATGTGGAGTCCGAGCAGCGACTTACCCGGGGACTGACCCCGCCGTGCGACGATGGCCAGCCAAATCAACCAACCGATGCCGAGCGTGAGCCAGATGATCAAGTAGTCGAGCGCGAAGGCTCCCAGTCGGGACCAGCGAGAGGCGGCGAACGATTGTTGCTCGGGGTCGACGCGCAGGATGTCGCAGCTCGCGCAGAAGTAGACGCCGGGACCGCTGGGCCGGCGGCAGACCCCGCACTCGAGCACGAAGACGCGGCCGCGCGACCTGCTCATAGGGCGCGCAACTCGGCGCTGGTTTGCCTGACGCCTCTGACATTGACGACCAACGTGCCGAAGACTCGATCGTGGAGCGTCTGCCGGTCGCGGCTGAAGAAGATCGCCACCGCATCGGCGAGCACGACAACGGCGATCAGGAAGAGGATGATGCTGCCAATCGCAGACTCCGGATAGAGCTGGGCGATCAGCAGAGTGGGGACATTGACGACTACGCGGTAGCCGACCTCTCGTGCCCACATCAACGTTCGGGAAGCAGGCGCGCCGTCGGCCCGTATCACCTGGGTCGAGACGATCTGTTTGCCCGGCGTCTGCCCGCGTCGGGCCAGGTAGGCGAACCAGACCAGCCAGACCAGGGAACCGACCCAGAGCTCAAGCGCCAGGACATCGCCAAGGCTGGCGAGGCCGAGCACGATTCCGATCACTGCCGGAATGAGGCCGTCGGACACGGCGCCCATGAAGCGCGCCACCCGACTGGCGGCGTATCGCGGCGAGTGTCCGTGTTCGGCGTCGGATCGGAGCACGTTGCACGACGTGCAGAAGCGGACGCCGAGGTCGGAGTTGTTGCCGCAGGCGGCGCAGATGGCGCCGAAGAGGCCGCGCGGCGGCGGCGGCATCCGCTCGAGTGGTTCGAATCGACCCATCACAGGCGCTCCTGGGATCGAGCTTAGTAGGGCAACGTGAACGGTTGGTACTCGCGGCTGCGTAGCGCTTGCATCAGATCGTCCAGGCTCCTGATTTCCGCCTGGAACTCCGTCGCTGCGGTGCCTACCTCATGCAGCGCATGAGAGTCGCTCCCGCCAATCGGCGGCAGCGGACGGGTGCGTCCGCGCGAAGAAGCGCTCTGATTCTGAAGCGGTCCGTCGCAGCCGTTGAGCCCCTCGACGCCGTCGAACAGTTCCATCGCAGCGCGCGGAACGCGCAGTCCAGGATCGCGAGCCGGATGGGCGAGGAACATCAAGGCCTCGCGCTCGTCGCAATAGGCCCGCAGACGCCGGGAATCCGTGATCCGTGGGAAGGGTTCGGTCAATCCATACACCAGCACGTGTCCAAGCTCCGTGGTCACCTCAACCCCGGGCAGCACGAGGATGCCGACCTGTTTAGCCAGCCGCGAGACGCGATCTGCGTCCCAGAGCACATCGTGCTCGGTCAGCAGCACGCCGTCCAGTCCGCGTTCGGCCGCCCGTTCCAGCGCTTCATGGGGCAGCAGATTGCTGTCGGTCGAGTAGACCGAGGTGTGGGTGTGCATGTCGATCAGCATGTGTGTGAAGGCTCACGCCAATCGGCGAGTCGGTCAACAGCCCGATAGCCGATCTCGGCTGTACCATCGCCACGTGAGACACATCACATTGGTCGGAACCGTGGTGCTCGACGAGCGCCAGCTCGACGGCAGCCGGCATCTGGAGATCGTGGGCGAGATTGCGGGCAGCGAAACGGCGCTCTACATCGTGGTCGATCACGACGGCGCGCTGGCGGAGGCCGACATGACACTCGAGTTGAACGGCGAACCGGAATCGGTCGCCTTCGAAGCAGACCCGGGTTTGGTCGACTGGGATGACATGGAGTTCACGTTGACCTCCGAGCGCTTCAGCCTCGATGCCCGCCCTCGTCAGGACGGTGACCTGGACATAAGCCTGGTCGTGCGCGGAGCAACGCTGTGACGAGCGCGGCGGTGCTCGCCGGAGGCGTCGGCGCGGCCCGATTTCTCGACGGCCTCGTCTGTGTCCTGGCGCCCGGGGACGTCACGGCGATCGTCAACGTGGGCGACGACATGGAGTGGGCCGGGCTGCACATCTCGCCTGACCTCGACACGGTCACCTACACGCTGGCCGGCCTGGTCAATCCCGAGACCGGCTGGGGCCTGACCGGCGAGTCGCGCCGGACGCTGGACCGGCTCTCTCAGTTGGGCGGTCCCGACTGGTTCATGATCGGCGACCTCGACCTGGCCACCCACCTCTACCGCACGCATCGTCTCTCGCAGGGCGAGCCGCTCTCGGCGATCACCCGCGATCTCACCGCCCGCCTCGGGTTGCAATGCGCGATCACGCCCGTCACCGACGACCGGCTGCGCACTGTCGTCGAGACGGATAACGGAGAACTGGCCTTCCAGGACTACTTCGTGCGGCGGCGCGCCGCCGATCGCGTGCACTCGCTCAGGTTCGACGGCGCCGAGTCGGCGCGGCCGGCGCCGCGCGTTGTCGAAGCCCTGGACGAATGCGACGTCATTGTCATCGCGCCGTCCAATCCGTTCCTCAGCATCGACCCGTTGCTCAGCGTGCCGGGGCTGCGCGAGCTGGTCGCCACGAACCGTTCCCGTGTCGCCGCGGTCAGTCCGATCATCGGCGGCGCGGCGGTCAAGGGACCGGCCGCCGACATCCTCCAGTCGCTGGGACACGATGTCTCCGCACTCGGCGTCGCGCGACTCTACGCGGATCTGGCCGGCGTGTTCGTTCTCGACGAGGCGGACGCGCCGCTCGCCGCGGCGATCGAGGAGGAGACTGCCATGCGCGTCGTCGTCATGCCCACGCTGATGACCGACTCAGAAGCGAAGCAGGCGCTGGCCGAGGGAACACTGAGAGCGGCGCTCAATGCCGGATGAACCGAACGCCATCGTGGCGGTAGTCCCTGTGCGGGGATTGCCGGCGGGTAAACGCCGCCTCGCTGCGCTGCTCGACCTGGAGGAACGCAACTCGCTGGTTCGGGCCATGCTGGACGATGTGGTGGCCGCATTGGTTTCGGCCGAGCGCGTCAACGAGGTCGTGATTGCCTCGCGCGACGCAGCGGCTCGAGACGAAGCCGCTCGCCTGGGCGTCGGATTCCTTGACCAGACCGAGCTGCGCCTCGGCTACAACCGGGCCGTGCAGTTCGCCCAGCAGGCGCTGGCCGGATCCGATTCCATCCTGATCGTCCCGGCCGACGTGCCGCTGATCACACCCAACGCGGTCGACATGATGGTGTCGACGGCGCCCGACGGACCCGCAGTGGTCGTCGCTCCGGCGCACGACGGCGGCACCAACGGCTTGTTCCTGCGGCCGCCGGACGTCATCGCCCCGCAGTTCGGACCGTCCTCCGCGCGCGCGCACCAACAGTCTGCGGCCGCGGCCGGCGAGATGGGCGTACCGTTCCGCGAGGCGCGGATCGACGTCTGGGCGTTTGATCTGGACACGCCTTCGGACCTGCGCTGGTTGAGGGAGGCGCTTCCCCAGATGCCGGATGCGATCGCGCCAAACTCCAGGCGTTGGCTGTCGGCGCATGCGGCGCACATGGAAGCGTTGAGCTAGGGAGCGCCCCCCTCTGTCCCTTCGGGACATCTCCCCCCGCCGCGCGGGGTGAGATGGGATTTAGGCGCGGGGCAGACCGAAACCTCGCTGAGCGATGATGTTGCGCTGCAGCTCGTTGCCGCCAGCGCCGAAGGTGGGCATCACCGCCGCCAGGTAACCGTTCTCGGCGGAGCCGTCGAGCGGCGCGCGCTCGTCGTTGCCGTTGAGCTGGCCGTAGAGACCCATTGCGTGCAGCGAGAAGTTCTGCAGGCGCTGCATCATCTCGGTCGAGAAGATCTTCACCTGGCTGGCCTCGTAGTTGGGCGACTCCTCGCGCTTCAGCATGTCGAGGATGCGGTAGCTGAGGTGCTGCAGCACTTCAAGCTGAATCTTGAAGTCGGCCATGGCGCCCTGGATCCCGGCGTCGTCGATCGGTCGACCCATCGGCGTGTCGGAGCGGGCCCACTCCATCAGCCGGTCGTAGACGGCGCGCACCGAGGAGACGGTGAAGATCGAGATGCGCTCGCGGTCGAGCGCATGGGCGGCGTAGTACCACCCCTGGTTCTCCTCACCGACCAGGACGTTGGTCGGCACCCGCACGTCTTCGAAGTAGACCTCATTGGTGCGATATCCGGCCATCGTCCAGAGCGGTTTGACCGTGATGCCGGCCGACTGCATGTCGACGAGCATCATTGAGACGCCGCGGTGCTTGGGCGCGTCGGGGTTGGTGCGAGTCGCGAGCCAGACGTACTCGCTGCGGTGCGCGCCCGAGGTGAAGCGCTTGATCCCGTTGAGGATGTAGTCGTCTCCATCCTTGACGGCGCGGAGTTGCAGCGAGGCCAGATCGGAGCCGGCGTCGGGTTCGGTGTAGCCCAGGGCGAACTCGACTTCGCCGCGGGCGATCGGCGGAAGGAAGCGTTCCTGCTGCTCCTCGGTACCGAAGCGCATCAGCGTCGGCCCGACCTGCTGGGTGGCGACGGTCGCCTGGGGCGCGCCGGCGTAGTTCATCGCCTCCCAGAACAGATACTGCTCCTCGAGCGAGCGCTCCTGACCGCCGTACTCGGCCGGCCAGGACATGGTCAGCCAGCCTCTCTCGGCGAGCAGCTTGCGGAATCCGCGCTCTTCGACCATCGTGTCGGTTGTTGGATCGCCGATTGTGGCTCGCAGCTCGGGAGTCCATTCCTGGTCGAGAAACTCGTTGACCTCGGCCTCGAAGGCGAGCGCCTTGTCGCTGAATCGGTACTCCATGGAACACTCCTGTCGACGCGCGCCGCGCGCCACGCGCCACGCGCCACGCGCCACGCGCGGACATTGCCGCCTGATTGGGTCAAATGCTACCGCAGGCTGGGCAGGACTTTGTTGGGTGCGGCCCTGACGATGTAGCTCGCCGCGCCGTTCAACATCCGCCTCGCGGTCGCAGGGTGCGCTTCCTGTGCGGGTGCGTCCGCTGTTGGATGCTGTGGGACGCGGGCGCGGAGGATGACAGGGCGAAGCACGATCAGACCGACAAGAATGGCCAGCACCGCGAACGACATGGGTGGGAACAAGGTCTCCATCGTCAGCGCCTGGGCGACCGCGCCGAGCGGCAATCCGGCAGCTTGAGCGATGCCCATACCGAGGAAGACCAGTCCCATGATCCGGCCGCGCATCTCGTTAGGCGTTTCGTGGGCCAGCGTTGCGTTGGCGGAGACCATCGCGGTCGACATGCCGATGCCGAGCAGGGCGTTGCCGAGCATTGCGTTGATCTGGGTCGGGGGATTGGTGAAGACCACGAAACCGAGCGCCATGATGATGACGCCGAGGGCGGTGAGCATCCCTTTGCGCTCGATCCACGAGAATCGCACCAGAACCAGCGATGCGACCATCGCGCCGCCGCCCCAGAAAACGGCGATGTAGCTGAACTGCGACCATGTCGCGCCAACGACGTTGGTCACCCACTGCGGACCGAGCGTCCCGGTCGGGGGCATGATCAGCGACATCATCAGGACGACGATGACCACGGTCCAGAGGATGACCCCCTTGGAGCGCGCGAACCGCAGACCGGCGGCGATGTCGCGCAACGCCTGTCCCGCTCCCTGTCCCTGCCTTGCAGCCATGTGGGCCGCCGAGAACACGGTCCGGTAAGACATCATCGCGAGAATCAGCACCTCGCCCAGGTGCCCAAACGCGGAAATCGCGAACACGGCGCCCTCGCCCAGGTTGTCGATCAACAGGCCGGAGGCGAAGATCGAAATCGGCATGGCGAACTGCATCGCGGCGGAGTTGAGCGCGATCCCGGATGGCGTCAGCCGTGGTCCGAGGATTTCAGGCGTGATTGCGTTACGGGTCGGTCCGTCGATGGCGTGGGCCGATGAGGCGACGATGGTCAGGCCGAAGAAGATGATGATGTCTACGGTGCTGCCGCTGCCGGTGATCATCATCAGCGCGATCAGCAGGTTGCAGATGAAGGCGATCGATTGGGTGACCATCAGCAGTCGGCGTCGGTCGAAACGGTCGGCAAGCGCGCCCCCGAAGAGACCGAAGCCGATCATCCCGATCCCGCGAATCGTGCCGATCGCGCCCACCATGATGATCTCGATGTCATCGGGCGCGACAAGCTGGATCCACGCGATCGAGGCGACAAACTGCAGCGGCATCATCGATTGACCGACGATGAAGCCGGTCAGCAGCAGGCGGAACTCGCGCAGCCTGAGCGGCTCCGTCATGCCGGGACGCGCGGGAGGCGACTGGGCGCTCATCTGCTTAGTTTCGCTGCTTCCAACACGGTGTGCGCCGTCGACTGCTTGACCTTGGCCACTCGCGTCGGTCCGAAGATGTCGACCAACCGGCGTGTCAGATACCTGCGCAATCCGTTGACAACCACGAGCGCCAGGCTGCCTCCGTCCGTCATGGCGTCGTATGCGTCGAGCAGGAGCTGATCCAGCGCGTCGTTGCCGGCCTGGGCGGGCAGGTTGGCGACGACCAGGTCGTAGGCGGGCAGCGGCTGTTGCAGTTGGCGGGTGCCGTCGCTGAGGGTCACTGTCGCATTGGCCAGTTGATTGAGGGCGATGTTCTCGGCGGCAGACTCGACCGCTCGCATGTCAGTATCGACCATATCGACTTGCGCGTCGGGCCAGCGAGCCGCGAGCGTGAGACCGATCGCGCCGTACCCGCAGCCCAGGTCGAGAACTCGCGAGGGGGCGGAGAGCCTCTGCAGTTCCCGCAGCAGCAGCGCGCTGCCCTCGTCCAGCGAGCGGGCGGAAAAGAGCCCGTGACGGCTCGTGAGGACCAGCGGCCGGGATCCGGCATCGATGCGCAGTTCGGGCTGCTCGGCAAGATGGCGTCGTAGCTCGGCGATTCGGTCGGAGTCCACGGTCGAGTCGTTCACAGCGGGTCAATCTTCTCCGAGACGGGAACGAACGCACCCATGTGTTCCGGGTCCATGCGACCCACGATGCCGGGATAGATGCCGGTGCGCTTGCCCGCCGTCGCTCCGGCGACCGCGATCAGGATGTGGGAGGGATGAGCGACCTTGGACATCGCTCGGTCGAGTGCGTCCGTTCCGATTCCGGCGTGAGCGAGCGCGGTCTCGGTGACGCCTCCGCCGACCAGTGGCGAGACGAGACGCTCTCGGATCGGCAGGGCCGTCAGTTCCATGATCGCTTCGCGAATGTCGGTCTTGCTCCAGCCGTCCTGACCAAAGACGTGAGCGTGCTCGGGGCTGACGACCAGCATCGAGGGACCGATCTGTCCGTTGGGACTGAAGATGCGCTGGAAACCCATCGCCATCGAGCCAACCAGCGCGCGAGCGCTGCGGCTGTACTCGTCGATGCACAGTCTGGGACCGCCAATCGTCGGCAGTAAAGTGACGACGCTGTCCTCGACCTCGTAGCCATACTCGACGTGCAGGGGCGGCCAGGGCGAGGCGGCCTCGTGCTCGGCGAAGGTCAGCGTGAACTTGTGCGCCCCGCCCAACACCGACTGGTCAATCTCGCCCTCGCGCGCTCCGCCGATGTTGCGCAGGACGAGCCGCAGTGCGCGACCGACGGTCATGTTGGCTCGATTGCCCTGTCCCAGCGCGTTGAGTCCCCAGTTCATGCCGATCCGCTCGCGGATCGGGCCGTTGACGATCATCATTGGCGCCAGGCCGTCGGTGCTGGCGATCACTCCGTGGAGGGGAAATCGGGCGCTGCAGGCAGCCCGGACGGCAGCGAGGATCAGCGGCAGATACTCGGGCAATGCGCCGGCCAGCACGGCATTGATCGCGATCTTCTCGACGGTCGCCGCCGCATAGTTGGGAGCGACGCGGCCAGCTATCGTCTCAGGATCGAGATTCGTGCCGCTGAGCATCCGCTCGACGCGCTCACGCGTCGGCGGGACGACCGGCAGGCCGTCGGTGACGTTCATTTCGGACATGAGCTCGTAGACATCGTCGTAGTCGGCGATGTCGATGGTTCGCGACAGGAGCTCGGTCATGAACGGACGAGAGCGGAGGGCGGGGTGAACACCGGCGCGCTCTGGGTCGGGTCGCCGTCGCCGAAGATGCCCTGGTAGATGCTGGTCCACTTGCCCGCGTGACTGCCGGCGACCGTGATGCTGATGAAGGACGGGTCGGCGACCTTGGACATTGGCGCGTCGAGATCGGCCTCCGAAAGGCCGTACTTCTCGGGTACGTATTCGTTGATGCCACCGCCCATCGTCGGCGTGGCGAGGCGCTCGCGCAGCGGGAGCGCGGTGAACTCCATGATCGCTTCGCGGATGTTGTCCTTGGACCAGCCATCGGCGCGGTAGACATCGGCGTGTTCGGGGCTGACCACGAACATCGTCGGCGAGACCTGGCCGCGCGGCTTGACGACCTGCTGGAACGCCATGGCAAGCGATCCGGTCAGCGCGCGGGCGTCGCGGCTGGTCTGGTCGATGCAGACGCGCGGGCCGCCGGTCGTGGGCAGCAGCGAGACCACGCTGTCATCGGGATCGTAGCCGTGCTCGACGTGGAAGGGCTCCCAGGGCGAGGAATCCTCGTCCTCGGCGTAGCTCAGGGTCCACTTGTGTCCGCCGCCCTGGATGGCCTGCTCGATTTCGCCCGGCACAGCCCCGCCGATGTTGCGCAGCATCAGCCGCAGGGCACGTCCTAGGGTGGAGTTGGCTCGATTGCCCTGGCCCAGCGCGTTGAGTCCCCAGTTCATGCCGATCGCTCTGCGTACCGGTCCGTTGACCAGCATCATCGGCGCGAGGCCGGCCGTCGTTGCGATCGAGCCGTGCAGCGGGAAGCGTCCGCCGGCGGCCGCTTCGACCGAGGCGAGCACGACGGGGAAGTACTCGGGCTTGCAGCCGGCCATGACCGCGTTGATGGCGGCCTTCTCGACCGTCATCGGCGCCATGTTGGGCGGGAGCGTCGCCACTACCGCCCGCGAGTCGCTCCACTGCTCAGGCGCGCGCTCCAGCATCCGGTCGACGCGCTCGCGCGTCGGCGGAACGACCGGGAGGCCGTCGGTGATGCCCTGGTCAAACATGAACTCGTGGACATCGTCGTGGTCGGCGATCTCTATGACTCTTGAGTAAACGTCGGAGTCGCCGGACACGGGATGGCCTTACCAGACGGCACTCGGGGGGAACCCCCCCCCTCTGCCTTCGGCATCTCCCCCCGCTGCGCGGGGGGAGAGTGAGAAGTCTGCGTTCTTCCCCAATGGAGAGATGAAGGAGTTACTCCACCGGGGCCATCAAGGTGTCGAGAATCTCGTCGACGAAGCGTTCGGCGTGTTCGTGCATCTCGGCGTCGGTTCGGTCCTGCATCGGATGCGGGATGAAGACGCGGCGCACTTCCTCGAGTCCCAGTCGCTCGGCCTGATGGCTGGCGGCCTTGATGAACTCGGAAGTAGCGACGAAAACGCTGGGCTTGCCCTGCAATTCGAAGAACACGGTGTCGTGCACACTGCACGTCGTGCAGGATCCTCAATCGGCGAGCGCTTCGATGACGAAGTCGCACTCCTCCAGAATTGCGTCCTTGATCGGCTGGGGGGCCGGCTTGGCGACGGTCGGCTTCATGAAGCGGCGCGTCTCGACTCCGGGCGCGCGCTCGTGCAGCAGTTCCTCGAGTCGGTCGAGGAAGACGTCGCCGCGCGGCTTGGAGATGTCGAGCAGCGCAATCGTCCCATGCAACGCCTCGGGGCGCGGCGTGAGCGATCGCTTGATCGGCACTCGTTCGTCGGTGGGGTCGAGGATCTGGGTAACCATTGGACCTCTCCATCAACGCGCCGTCTGCAGGGTTGCGGCGCGCTATTCGCAGTCTGTCATACTCGGCGTCTCAAACGCCGATCTTCGCGCTGGTCGGCAAGGAGTACGCGCCCCCGGCCCAGCCGCCGAGGATGGTTGAGAACTTCGCCGCCGGCGAACCGGCGACGACGAGGATGATGTTGGACTTGTCGCGGAACTTGGACACCGGCATATCGAGCGCGGCTTCCCCACCGAAGCGCTCAACAATATCGGGCGGCAAACCGCAGCCGGCGTCGTCGGAACGCAGGCGGTCCTTGAGCGGGATCGCCGTTTCTTCCATGATGCACTCGCGGACATCGTCCTTGGACCAGCCCGAGCGCCCGAAGATGCCGGCATGGTCGGGCGAGAGGACGACAAGCGTGTCGACCATCGGCGACTTGGGGTCCTGCATACAACTCATCGAGAGCGCCAAGGTGCCGGCAAGCCCGCGGCCGTCGCGCGAGCGCTCGTCGGCAACCGTGGCCGGTCCGCCGGACATGGCCAGCAGGGTTGCGACATCGTCGGTCGGCTCGAAGCCGCGCTCGACGGCGAGCGATTCCCACGGACTGGCGTCTTCGTGTTCGGCAAAGTTCATGGTCAGTCGGTGCGGACCGCCCTGGGTCGCGCGGTCGGTGCCGCCGGGCACACTGCCGCCGACGTTTCGGGCGCAGAGCCTGAGCGCCCGTCCGATGGACGCATTGGCGCGGTTGCCGCTGCCCAGCGCATTGTGCAGGTAATTCATCCCGATCCGGTCGCGAATCGGTCCGTTGAAGACGCCGACCGGCGTCGCGCCCATGGTCGTGGCAAGTACGCCGTGGATGTTGAAACTCTCGGTGCAGGCGATTTCGACCAGGGTGATGATCGAGGGCAGATACTCGGGCTTCGCACCGGCCATGACGGCGTTGATCGCGATCTTCTCCACCGTGATTGGCGCGAGGTTGGGCGGCATGACCGCGACTTCCTCCTGCGGATCGCGCTGCGTGCCCTGGAGCATCTTCCAGACCCGCTCGCGGGTCGGCGGCACGACCGGGAAGCCGTCGGTATAGCCCTGCTCGTACATGAACTCGTGGATGTCATCGCTGGCGGCGAGGTCAACGAGTCGTGAGAGCAGGTCGCCGCTCTTCAGCGCCTGCAGCCGCTCGTAAATGCCCGGCTCGTAGTTGCGGGCGCCGCAGCCGGGGCGCTGCTCGGGCAACGACTCCCAGTCGATGGCGGTGTCTGTTCCGGATCGGCCGGCAAGCGCCATCGATTCGCCGGCAATCTCGCGCCACTCGTGCTTATCGAAGCCGAAGGTCTGCAGCGTGCAGTTCTGCTCCTCGTCGTAGAGGAAGAGCGTCGGCACGGTGTCGATGTCGGTCTCGTACGAGAGGCCGAGCGCATCGTCGTCGAGCAGCGGCATGGTCAGGTCGTGGCGATCCTTGAGCACCGCGATGTCGTCGCGCTTCTGCACGGCGACCCAGACGTCGAGGCCGCCCTCGGTCGCGCGGTGGACCGCTTCGAGCAGCGGCAGCGTCAGGTTGCAGGTATCGCAATCCTCTTTGACCAGGGCCAGCAAGACCGGCCCGTCAGGCGGGAACTGCATCTCTTCGCCTTCGGCATTGGCAAGGGCAAAACGGGTTGGCGGGTGCATGAATGCATTCTAGCGTTGCGGGTCATCGGTCCGAACGTTGACCATGTCGCAGGTTGGCGCGAAACTACGTCAAGAACAGTTGAGGGGTGTGATCCAATGGCTCAGCTTCGGCGGTTCCTGCTTGCGATAATGGTGGTTGGCGGCCTGAGTGCGCTCACGCTGGGAGTCGCGGCAGCGGGAGAGCGCGCGATCACGGAGCCGTTGCAAATCGCGGAGGCAGGCGGCGAGGACGACGACAGCCTGCACGTCTCGGACGAGTCGCTGGCCACTTCGCTGTTCATCCCCTTCTGCTTCGTCGGCGCGACCGTGCTGGTGTTTATCTGGGCGATCCGCAACCGAGCGAAGCGCGAGGACGATGAGGAGCCAATGCCCTGGTGGCGGACGCGCGAGTGGTACACGAAGGGCATGGAAGAGGACGGCGGCTGAGGCCCTGCCGGCCTGTCGATGGACTCGCTTGAGCGGGCGCCCTAAAACAGCAGACGCCCCAGGCACGCCGAGGTGTCCGACGCTGACCTCATCGCTGCCCAGATACGCGTTG
>JAPPBK010000424.1 GCA_026705105.1 Chloroflexota bacterium
GTACCAGATAGGCAGGCAGGGATTCGGCCAGCATCGGCAGATAGTCGCGCACCGCGGAATGGGCGAGCCGTCGGATCGTGCGATTGGGCAGGCCGCGCGTCTTCGGATAGACCGGGGAGAGCCGTCCGACATGGACGGTGTCGTCGTCGGGGTCGTCAAGCCGTTCCCATTCCGGCGACTCCATCTGCAGGTAGCGCCCGCGAATGCCGACCTTGCCCGAGAGTCCAACCCGCATGCCCGGCTGCAGGGTGCGGGCCAGGTATGGTTGCTGCCACCACCAGACGCGGATGCTGCCGGAGCCGTCGCTGACGACTGCCTCAGTCGCCTTGCGTCCGCCGCGCAGGTGCTTGACCTCGATGCTGGCAATCGTGCCGACGATGGTCAGATCGACTCCCTCAAGCGCTTCGGAGACGGTGCGCACCTCGCGCCAGTCCAGATACCTGAACGGCAAGTGCCAGAGCAGGTCGTAGACCGAGGTGATGCCAAGCGAGGTAAGCGCCGACCGAGATATCGGCGGAATCCGACCGAGCACCGAGACGTCGGAGGCAAGCGGGTCTTGCTCGTCGATTGGCGCCACGGCACGTCTGCGCGCCGAGCGCGCACGGGTGACCGGCCTGGCCGAAGTCGCGCCGTCGGACTCTTCGTCCGAGTCACTTCGGCGGGAGCGCGTCGAACGCGGACTCGATCCGCCGGTGGGCGCAGAGCCCGGAGTCAACGCGGTCCGCACGCTCGCGGCCCATCGCTCGCGTTCCTCGGGCGAAAGCGCGGCGTAGCCCTCTTGCGGCAGCGCCGCGACGATCCGCTTGAAGAACTGAGCCTGCTCGCCTTCCTTGAGGACACGGCGCAGGAACTCGTCGAGCCCGCCGCCGGTGACGGCGGTGTTGCGATAGCCGTGCTTGTCCTCAAGCGCCAGGATGCTCTGGAGCGTCTGCGTCGGTCGGCGCTGCGTGGTCATGCTGCCGCATTCATGCCCTGCGTCGCACAGCCGCGCCAACCGTGCCCGGACCGATGTGCGCGCCCAGCACGGGTGAACTGAGGACTACAGGTACGTCGAGTCCGCCGCAGGACTCGGAAACGCGTTGCGCCAGCGCGGTCGCGTCGGCTTCGGCGTTGCCGTGCATGATCGCGACCCGCTCCGGTTCTCCGCCGGACATGATTTGGGCGTAGAGCCGATCAATCGCCTTCTTGCGCGTGCGCGTTCGCTCGATGTCCGCGACCTCGCCCTCGATCAGCTCGAGCAGCGGTCTCATGCGCAGCAACTTGCCCGCGAGTTGCCGTGCGCGTCCAATCCGGCCGCCGCGCAGCAGATAGTCCAGCGTTTCCACGAACATGACCACGCGCGTCCGCGACGCGCTCTCGCGAGCGGCGTCGGCGGCATCCGAGAGACCGGCGCCGGCCTGGACCGCGGACAGCGCCGCCTCTGACGCCCAACCGACGGGAATCGAGGCCGACTCGGTGTCGATGAACTCCATCGGCGGCGGATCGTCGAGCAACGAGCCTCCCTGGCGCGCTGAGTTGAGCGTGCCCGAGAGTTTGCCGCTGATGTGCACGGAGATGACGCCATCGGCGCCGGCCTCAATCAACTCCTGATAGGCGTCGCGGAACACGCCGGGCGCCGGCTGCGATGTGGTCGGCAAGACGCCGCCGTCGCTGAGCACTCGATCCATCCGTTGCCAGAAGTCAGGCTTGGAGAGCGTTAGCCCGTCCTCGAACACCTCGTCACCAAAGTGCAGGTGCAACGGCACGACGGTGATGCCCTCGATCTCGCCCAGTTCGAGATCGGAGGCGGAGTCGGTGACTACTGCAATGGACATACACACATCCTCACAATCTCGCCGCGTGGTCTTGCGGCGTTGCCCGCTGGTGATCCAAACCTACTCAAGCGCGAGCAACCACGGATAGTGCGGCTGTCCGCCGGCAACCAGATCGACCTCCAGGTCGGTTTGCGACTCGATCTCCTCCGCCATCGCCTCGGCTCGCTCCTCCGACACGTCGGCGCCGAAGTAGAGCGTGAACAGCGACGCGCCCGACAGGGACTCAGCCATCCGGTCGGCAAGCGATCGCGCGACCTCGTCTATCTCCGAACCTGCGCCGACGATCTCGCCGTCGAGCATGGCGAACGGCTGTCCCTCCGCGATCGGCATGTCCCCCTCGAGCGTGCGCGCGGCCAGAGTCACCCGACCGATTCGGACGGACTGCATCGCCTCCTGCATCTCGGATACGACATCCTCGACCGGGACGCCGCCGATCAGCGCGGTCAGGGCGGCGACGCCCTCGGCCTGGCTGTCGTTGTGGATCACGTGCAGCCGCTGCGGCTCATCGGCGGCGGCCGCGAGCTCGCCTGCTCGTTCGGCGGCCGGCGTCACGTTGTGGTTGTTGGGCAGGACGATGACGTCCTGGCCCTTGACGGACTCGGCGGCCGAGAAGAGCATTTCGACCGATGGGTTGTCGGCCGCGCCGCCGGAGACGATCGCCGCCGCGCCGAGCTCGGTGAAGACGCGGACGAAGCCGCTGCCCTGCGCGACCGCGACCACGGCCGGGTCGGACTGCGACTCGTGGGTCCGCGCTGCCTGGGCTCGCATATCGACGGCGCGGAACACCCGGATGCGTCCGGCCGCGTCGGCGGCGGCGTAGGTGTCGGCTGGCTCCACGGTGTGAATATGAATGCGCAGATCGTCGCCGTCTGGTGCGAGCATGACGGTTTCATCGTCGCCCGCGAGAATCTCGCGCAGGCCTTCAATGTCCTCAACGCCGGCGACGACGAGTTCGGTACAGAATCCATCGAAGTCGCCGTCGGAGTCCAATCGCCGCGCCAGCCAGCCCGGGTCGATTGCGCCCAGTTCGGCCGGCACGTCGGGAA
>JAPPBK010000085.1 GCA_026705105.1 Chloroflexota bacterium
TGCGGCCCTAAGCGCCGGCCGCGCGCGCGATCAGGACGGCAACTCCCGCGATCAGGCAGTATCCGGCAAAGGGGAGCAGCGACCGCCCGCGAACGAGCCAGAGCAAGGCTCGAATCGCCACGAGCGCCGTCGCGAACGAAACCAACGCTCCGACCACCAGCGCCGTCGCCTCGACAGGTTCGGAGGACTCGGCCGCGTCAATCAAGGCCAGTAGCCCAGCCCCAGCGAGCGCAGGCATCGACAGCCAGAAGGCCCACCTCGTCGCAGCCTCCCGACTCTGGCCCAACGACATTCCGGCGACCACGCACATCCCCGCTCGTGAGATACCGGGGATGATCGCCAGGCACTGGGCCAGACCAACTGCCAACGAGTGTCGGCCTCCCAGCTCGGCCAGTGGAGCCGGGCTGCCCATCCGCCGCACCCGCCACTCCGCGACGCCAATCAGGCCTCCGGTGACCACGAGGAACGCAGCGGCGGAGGTCGCGTCGCGCAGTTCGTCCTGCAAGGTCTCGTAGAACAAGCCGCCGACGATCACGATCGGAATCGTGCCGATCAGACCGAGCCGGACGAGCCGTCGCGGTTTCAGTCCTTCCACGGTGTCCGTGTCGTTGCGCAACCCTCCCAGTACGCCCAGTACCTCGCGCCGGAAGGCAAACAGGATGCCGGCAAGCGTGCCGATATGCACCGCGACGTCGAAGTCGAGGCCCGGGTCGTCCCAGCCGAACAGCCAGCGGGCAAGAACCAGATGTCCGCTTGACGAGATCGGCAGGAACTCGGTTAGACCCTGCACAATCGCGAGAACGATGACTTCAAGGATGCTCACGTAGACTCCGCTCCAAAGTCACTGTAGGAGCCGACATGGACATTTCCGAGGTCATCCGCACCACGTTCGCTGCGCGACAGTTCACAGACGATCCGGTGCCTGATTCTGCGATCGAGCGGATGCTCGAACACGCCCGCTTCGCGCCATCGGGGGGCAACCGCCAGGGTTGGCACGTGATCGTCGTGCGAGACCCGGAAACTCGCGCCGCGATTGCACGAGCCGCCGAGCGGCCGGCCAAGCGCTACGTCGCCATGCAGCAGGCCGGTGAGGGTCCCTGGAACGCCGCGTTTCCCTCGACGGTGACCGACGAGTCCGCCGCCAGCGTGCCCACGCCAAGACGACTGATGGACCCGTACATCGAGGCGCCGGTGCTGCTCGCTGTGTGCGTCGACCTGGGCGTGGTCGCTTCGGTCGACAAGGAGCTGGACCGCGTCGGGGTGATCTCCGGCGGTTCGATCTATCCCTTCGTCTGGAGTTTGCTGCTCATGGCCCGGGACCAGGGCTACGGCGGCACGTTGACCACGATTCCGATTGCCAACGAACCCCAACTCAAGCCGATTCTCGGTTTGCCCGATCACTACGCGATCGCGGCCTTCCTGCCGATCGGCAAGCCGGTCAAGCAGCTCTCGAGGCTGAAGCGCGGACCGGTCGAGGAGTTTGCCACCATTGATCGATTCGATGGGACAGCCTTCGGCGGTTGAACGGCGGGATCTGGGCCATGACACGGATACGCCTGCCGGCACTGCTGTCCGCCTTGGCGGTCTCGCTGTGCGCCGCAGGGATCATTGGCGTCGCTTCGGCCACCGACCCGGTACCGAGCTTCTCGCTGGCGGTGCGGGCGCGACTACACAACAGCGGACACCTTGAGCTCGGGATTCTCACTGAGCAAGGTGTTCGCCTGCCCAGGGCGCGCTTTGTCCCCGCCGAGGTCGAACATCGCCACTGGATTGTCAGTTCGGCGGTCGACATCAGTGGATTTGAGGCGCGGTTGATCGCACGCCGACTGGCCGATCAACGCACCGAGGTCGCCCTGCGACTAGAGGGGTTCGTGGTCAAGCCTCGACGCGCAATCTTGCCCTCGAGCGCTGCGACCGGTCGCTGGTATCGAACCAACGCGGTCGTGGTAGAGCATCTGGATGGTCCGGACACCTCCGAATCGCGGCGCCTGCTTGCGGAGGCCGCTGCCATTCGCGCAGCGGCGACGACGCCGGACCTGACCGGTCTGGTCGGCTGGCTCAATGGCGAGCCGACGACGATCGCCCGCGAGCTGGCCCAGGGCAACGTGGTGCTGATCGATTTCTGGACGTTCGGTTGCTACAACTGCCGCAACACTTTGCCGTATCTGACGGCCTGGGACGAGAGGTACCGCGAGCACGGGCTCGTGATCCTGGGCGTGCATCGACCGGAGTTCGCGTATGAAGAGGACCCGGCGCGGATTGGGGCGGCCATTGCGCAGCACGGCATCGAATACTCGGTGCCATTGGACACCGATGCCCGCACCTGGCGCGCGTATCGCAACCGCTTCTGGCCGGCCAAGTACCTGATTGGTCCGACCGACGATGCGCAGATGGGTGTGCGCTATCGACACTTCGGCGAGGGCCGCTACGAACGCACGGAACGGGCGATCCGGGCAGCGCTCGAGGCCGTCGGGCGCGATCTGAGCGGCGTGCCGTTTGGCGTTGACGTGGACAGCTAGTCGGCGGCGGTAGCAGACGGCGGTTGATGAGCTTGCTCAGTAAGCACGAGCGCAATCCGATCCATCGCAGCTCTCTTGATGAAGTCGATGGAATCCTCATCTGCGAGTCGGCAGGCTGCCATGAGGAGCTTCAACTCAGCAGGGTTGAAGTCGACACAAGGGCTCCCCCAGACTTCCGCATCCGGGCCGTATAGAGACTCAAGCTCGACAGCGTGTTCCCAGTCAGTCTCTTCGAGGTCTTCAAGTTCTTCGGAGTTAAGCGCGTTCGATTCAGTAGTCATGAGTTAGCGTCTGCGCCGTCGTTGACGGTATTCGGCGTCTTCCAGAGCTCCTGCCGCGCGTCCCGTGACAATGTGCGATCTGCCGCCGCTGTCAGGATACTCAATCACGATGACCAATAGCCGGTTGGCGCGATTTGTCCCTATCAATCGTTGGCGGTCAGGTCGTCGGTGAAGGCTTCCATCCTCACGTTCCTCCAGTTTCCCATCCTGATGTATCAAGATCGGCTGGTCGTGCGCAACATCCAGAACGTCGTTAACAGTGAGGCCATGCCGCCACAGCTTGTCTCGAGAGACGCTGTTCCAGGTCAATCGAGGCACTCGCTCGCTCATCAAGCAAACTCATCGAACCGACTGGTTGGATGTCTGCGTAGCGATGATCTCGTCGAGTTCCTGCTTCAGGCGCGGGAGGATTTCGTCGTAAGGATAGTGCCCCAGGGACTCCTCGCCGCGCTTGAGGTTGACCGCTAGCGGGCCGCACCAGAGGCCGAGATCGGCGTCGTCCGTCTCGCCCGGGCCGTTGACGCGGCAACCCATCACGGCGATCGTGATGTCGTACTCGGAGGCGTACTGGGACATTTCTTTGACGTCTTGGGCGAGGTCGACGAACTTCTCGTTCTCGACTCGCGAGCAGGACGGGCAGGAGATGATGTTCAGACCTTCGTCGAACTTCGGCGGAACGGAGCGAAAGCGCCCGGCGGCGATGTCGGCGAGGATTTCGCGGGCGACGCTGATTTCCATGCCCTTGTCGTCGAACGGGACCGTGAGCGAGACGCGGACGGTGTCGCCGATGCCCTGCGAGACGAGTTGCTCGAACGCAACGCGGGTCTTGATCACGCCCTCGGGCGGCATGCCTGCTTCGGTCACGCCGAGGTGCAGGGGGACGTCGGGTCGTTCCGAGGCGAACTTCCCGTTGACCTCGACCACCTGCTTCCAGTCGGAATCCTTGAGTGAGACCACATAACGATCGAAGCCGAGTTCATCCAACAAACCGCAGTGCTCGGTTGCGGAGGCGACGATGGCGGAGACGTGATCGTCGGGGTAGCGCTCCAGCATTCTCGGATCGATCGAGCCGCAGTTCACGCCGACGCGGACGGCGCAGTCGTGCTGCGCGGCAGTTTCGGCGATGAAGGCGACCTTGTCGCGCACCGGCTTTGATTTCTCATGGTGGTGCAGGTGTCCGGGGTTGTAGCGGATCTTGTCCACGTGCGGCGCGACCTGGGTGCAGAGGCGGTAGTTTTCCTGGAGATCGACCGAGAGCGGCGCGGATGTCTGTTCGCGGACGGCGGCGAGGGCCTCAACGTCCTTTCGCGAGTCCACCGCGACGCGAACCAGATCTGCGCCGGCGGCTTCGAGCAGCTTGACCTGGCGGACGGTCGCCTCGATGTCCTGGGTGCGCGTTGCGGCCATCGACTGCACAACGATCGGGTTTCCGCCGCCGATCGTCACGTCGCCAACCTGAACGGACCGAGTCGGATTGCGGCGCAGGTCGCCGGTCAGCTGAATCGTTTCCGCCATCGTGTTCGTCCTCCCACCGCTGGACACCTGCATCGTACCGTTGATGCGTGCTCTTCGATGCGATCTTCCTGTTCCTGTTCGTCGCGACCTGGCTGTTGATCTCGTCGTTGAGCTGGATCGCGCTGAGTCTGCGGCGGCGCGCGCGTGGCTCGATCTGGGCTGCGCCGTTCGCCGCGCTCGGCGGCGTTGGCGGTGCGGTGCTGGTTCCGGTCGCGGGACTGACGAATGAACTCGGCGTCGGCGTGTCGATGATCGCGGCGCTGGCCGGCTCGGCGTGCACGTGTTGGCTGGGATTCTACTGCTGGGACCGGTTCGGTCTCGACCGGCGGTTTGCCGGACTGGCGCGTCGACGCCGCTGATATCGTCGGAGCAAGAGTTCCGCCCGACCAGCTGAGGGTTCGCGATATGCCCGTTACCCGTATGTCCCGTCTGTTCGGCCGCACGCTGCGCGAGGCGCCGGCCGACGCCGACTCAGCCAATCATCAGTTGTTGCTGCGCAGCGGCCTGATCGTCCAGCTGGCGGCCGGCGTGTACTCGTTCCTGCCGCCGGCCTGGCGCACCCTACGCAAGATCGAGCAGATCGTCCGCGAGGAGATGGAGGCGGCCGACTCGCAGGAGATGCGAATGCCGGCGATCCAGCCGCGTGAGCTGTGGGAGGAGTCGGGCCGCGCCGATTCGTACGGGCCGGTGCTGTTCAACCTCAAGGATCGCCGCGAGCGCACGATGGTGCTTGCGCCAACCCATGAGGAATCGGTCACCGACCTGTTCCGCAAGGTCGTCCAGTCGTACCGCGACCTGCCACAGAGCGTGTTCCAGATGCAGACCAAGTTCCGCGACGAGCCGCGGCCGCGCGGCGGTCTGGTGCGAGTGCGCGAGTTCATCATGAAGGACGCGTACACCTTCGACACCGACGACGAGGCGTTCCAGCTCAGCTACAACGCGATGCGCCAGGCCTACTACAACATCTTTGAGCGCTGCGGCGTCCCGGTTGTGGCCGTGCAGGCAGACTCCGGGGCGATCGGCGGGAAGCAGTCGGAGGAGTTCATCTTCCTCACCGAGATTGGTGAGGACAACATCATCCTCTGCTCCTGTTGCGGCTATGCCGCCAACCAGGAGCGGGCCGAATTCATGCGCGGACAGGCAATCGGCACCGTCGGCGAGCTGGAGGAAGTCGAAACGCCGGGTGTCACGACGATCGAGGGACTGGCCGAGTTCCTTGACATTCCCCCGCAATCGACCGCCAAGGCCGCCTTTTTCCTGGTTGACGGCCAGCCGACGTTTGCGGTGATCCGTGGCGATCTGGAAGTCAACGAGCTCAAGTTGATCAATGCGCTGGACGCGCTTGAGGCCCGGCCACTGCTGCCGGAGGAAGTGGAAGCGGCCGGCTGGGTCGCCGGGTACGCCTCTCCGATCGGGGTCGATCCGGCACGAGTCATCGCTGATTCCAGCGTCGTTGATGCAGGTGGTCTGGTCGCCGGGGCGAATCGCGTCGGGATGCACGCGCGAAATGTCACCTACGGCCGCGACTGGACGGCGGCGACCGTGGCCGACATTGGCATGGCCCAGCCTGGCGATACCTGCACGGAATGTGACGACGCGCTGGAGATGCAGCGCGGGATCGAGCTGGGCCACATCTTCAAGCTCGGAACACGCTACGCCGACCCGATGGAGGCGACCTTTCTGGACGCCGACGGCGAACGGCGCACGCCGATCATGGGCTGCTACGGCATCGGAATCGAGCGCCTGATGGCCGCGGTGGTGCAGGCCAATCACGACGAGCTGGGCATCGTCTGGCCGCGCTCGGTTGCCCCGTTTGATGTGCACATCGTGCCGCTCGGCGGCGGCGACGACGTGGCCGCCGCGGTCTCCCAGATTGAGTCGAGGCTGTCCGAGGCCGGGCTCCAGGTGCTGAGCGACGACCGCAACGAGCGCGCCGGCGTCAAGTTCAACGACGCCGACTTGCTCGGCGCGCCGCTGCGCATCACGATCGGCTCGCGCGGGCTGAAGCAGGGCCAGATCGAGCTGAAGCTGCGACGCGACGCGGAGCCGACCTCCGTGTCGGTGGACGCTGCGGCCGAGGCGGCGCTGGCGGCGCTGGAGTCGTTGAGCGGCTGACTACCGCTTGATAGTTCCCGCCGAGTCGCCCGGTTGTCGGTGTATAGTCAAGTGGTGCGGATGACGGGTGCGGGTCGGGCGGTCCTGTCTGATCCTGCGCCAACCGCACGGATCATTGAGCGCGACATCGATCAGGCTCACCAGAGATGAAAACCGACTTTCTGCTGGCAATCAAACAGCTGCATTCGGACAAGAACCTCGACGATGAGGTGATCTTCGGCGCAGTCGAACGCGGTATGGCCGCGGCGGTGAAGCGGCGCTACGAACTGCCCGGCAACGTGCTGGTCAACATCGACCGCGACGACGGCAGCATGTCGGTTGCATCCGAGCGCGAGGTCGTGGAGATCGAAGAGGACATCGAGGATCCCGATCTGCAGATTGAGCTTGATCGGGCCCGCGAGATTGACCCCCAGGTCAATATCGGCTCGACGCTGCGCCAGGACCACGACATCGAAGGCGTGGGCGGGCGGATTGAAGCGCAGACCGCGAAGCAGGTGGTGCTCCAGGCGCTGCGCGAGGCGGAGCGCGAGGCCGTCTTCGCCAAGTACTCCGGTGAAGAGGGCGGGATCATCAGCGGCGACGTCCAGCGGGTCGAACCGCACCAGGTGATCGTCGAACTGGCCGATCACACCGAGACGGTGATGCCGGCGCAGGAACAGGTGCGGATGGAGCGCTATCGCTCGGGCCAGCGGGTCAAGGCGATCATGGTCGAGGTGCTGCGCGCCAACAAGGGGCCGCAGATCGTGATCTCGCGTTCGCGCCCCGACTTCGTGCGCCGGTTGTTTGAGCTGGAAGTGCCCGAGATCATGCGCGGGGTGGTGGAGATTCGCGGCGTCGCTCGAGAGCCGGGGCATCGCACCAAGATCGCGGTCTGGTCGCGGCAGTCCGGCGTCGACCCGATCGGGAGCTGCATCGGCATGCGCGCGATGCGCATTCAGAACATCGTCAACGAACTGCACGGGGAACGCGTTGACGTGATCCAATGGGATCGCGATCCGCGCCGATTCGTCGAGCACGCGCTCAGCCCGGCGCAGATACTTGCAGTTCGCATCGACCGCGAAACGAACACAGCGGAGTGCGCCGTGCCCGACATGCAGCTCAGTCTGGCGATCGGCCGCGAGGGGCAGAACGCCCGGCTGGCGGCGCGACTGACCGGGTTCCGCATCGACATCAAGCCGCAGACCGTCGCGGAACGGATGCAGCAGGAGGGTCGCGGACCCTTTGCGCCGCAGGAAGAGATCGAGATTGAGCCGGAGCCGCTGCCCGAGCCCGAGCCGGTGCGCGCCGCGCCGCAGCCGGAGCGTCCGGCGGCCGAGGCGCCTGCGCCCCCGCCGGTCGAGATTCCGACTCCCTCGGCGCCGACCGAGGAACCGGAACTGGTGGAGGAAGAACCGGAGCTCGAGCCTGCCTTGCAAGCGACCGAGCTCGCGCCGGCGGCGCGGGACGAGGGCCAGATTCGCTTCGGCGAGGAACTGCTCCGCCGCGAGGAAGAGCAGCAGTCGCAGCGTGATCGCCGCCGCAGGCGGCCCCGCTACCACGAAGTGGACGAGGGTCTCGAGGACGATCCCTACGCCGAGTACATGGAGTACGAGGAGGAATTCTAGGCGCATCCGCGCTCAGCCTCTTCGACCGTCTGACGACGACGCGGGTTCCAGCCCCGCGCAGCACGAAGGATTCCAATGTCCGTCCGCAGTTCGACTTCAACCGCATCGCGCTCGCCGCTCCGCCGCTGCGTGAGCTGCCGCGAATCGGCGCCCAGGCATGCGCTGATTCGTCTCGCGCGCAGGCCGGACGGGGAGATCGTGGTCGACTCTGCGGCCGATGGCCGCGGCGCGTATCTGCATCGAGATTCACGGTGCATTGCTGAGGCGGCATCCGACGCCCGGCGGCTCGTTCGGGCGCTCCGGCGTCCGCTGTCCGAATCAACCCTGAGCTCGCTGGCCGAGCTCGCCGTTCTACCCTGACAACGCGGAGCAGCACATGGCGACACAACAGACGATTACCCAGCCACAACCGGCGGCGCCGCCGGCATCGGACTCGACCGTGCTGATTCCCCGCACGCTCACGGTCCGCGAACTGGCCGATCTGCTCGGCGACACCCCGGTGTCGATCATCAAGACGCTGATGACCAACGGCGTGATGGCCGATGTCTCCAAGACGCTGGATTACGGCACGGCGGCCATCGTGGCGATGGATCGCGGCTTCGATCCGGAGGAGGCGGGGGATGTCGTCGAGGAAGAGGAAGCGCCGTCCACGATCGACATCCTGGGACTGGGCGCGGTCGAAGAGGACGACGACCCGGCAGATCTGGTCAACCGTCCGCCGGTGATCGCCGTGCTGGGACACGTCGACCACGGCAAGACATCGCTGCTCGACTACATCCGCGACGCCAACGTCGCCGAGGGAGAGGCGGGCGGCATCACTCAGCGGGTTGGCGCGTACCAGGCCAGGGCGAATGAGCGGCTGATCACGTTCATCGACACTCCTGGCCACGCAGCCTTTACCGAGATGCGCGCGCGCGGCGCGCAGGCCACCGATATCGCGATCCTGGTCGTCGCCGCCAACGACGGGGTCATGCCGCAGACCAGAGAAGCGATCGATCACATCATCGCCGCAGGTGTGCCTTTCATCGTTGCCCTGAACAAGATGGACCTGGACAACATCAATCCCGACCGCGTCAAGGCCGCGCTCGCCGACGTCGGGGTGCAGATCGAGGAGTACGGCGGCGAGATCCCATTGGTGCCGGTGTCGGCGACGACCGGCGACGGCATGTCGGACCTGCTCGACACAATCTTGCTCGTGGCCGATATCGCGGAGTTGACTGCGAATCCCAGCCGCGCCGCGTCGGGAGTCGTGTTGGAGGCCGAACTAGACCGCAGGCAGGGCTCGCGAACAACCCTGCTCGTGCAGCGCGGCACGCTGCGCCAGGGAGACGCGGTGCTCGTCGGTCAGACCTGGGGTCGGATCAAGGCGATGACCGACTTCGCCGGCAATCGCATTGACGAGGCCGGGCCGTCGATGCCGGTTGTCGTGCTGGGCCTGCAGGAAGTCGCCGAGGCAGGCGACGCGTTCCGCGCCGTCGGCAGCGGGCGCGAAGCGAAGCGCATCTACGAGGAAGCCCGACGCGAGCGAGAGGCGCGCGACGCGCAGATTCAACACTCCGCGACGCTCGATGCGCTCTTCGGCGAGATCTCACGCGGCAACGTCTCGGCGCTGAACCTGATTGTCAAGACGGACGTGGTCGGTTCTTACGAGGCGCTGCGGGACGAACTGGAGCGTATGTCGAACGAAGAGGTCGCGGTCAAAGTGATCCACGCCGCCGCCGGACCGGTCACAGTGGCGGATGTGAATCTGGCCCTGGCATCACAGGGGCTGGTGATCGCGTTCAGCACACCGATCGAGCCGGGCGCGGAACGCCTGGCCGAGCTGGAGGGCGTTGAGATTCGGCGCTACTCGATCATCTACGAGGTGATCGAGCAGGTCGAGGCGGCGATTAGCGGTTTGCTTGAGCCCGTCCAGATGCAAGTCGTCGACGGCCACGCCGAGGTCCTGCAGGTCTTCCCGATTCGCGGATTGGGCAACATCGCCGGCTGCCGCTCGCTGGACGGCAACATCCGCAGCGACGCCCAGGTTCACGTGTACCGCGGCGGAGAGCAGATCGCCGAATCGCAGATCTCCAGCCTGCGCCGCTTCCAGGACTCGGTACAGGAAGTCGAGGCCGGTCAAGAGTTCGGTGTCGCCCTGGCCCGTTTCGATGAGTTCGAGGCCGGCGATCAGCTGGAGTTCTTCCACATCGAGACGCAGTCGCGGGTCGTCGAGGGCGGCGAGATCCGCAACGTGACGCGTTGATCGCGGACCCGATCATGGCGCGATCCGAGCGGAGTTCCCGAAGCCCACGGCCCTTCGCCGCGCCTCGAGACCGCGGCGGCATTGACCGCATGGAGAAGGTCAACGATCTGCTGCGCGACACGATCGCCGAAGTGATTGCACGCGAACTCAAGGATCCGAGGCTGGAGATTGCGCTGCTCAGCGTGACCGAGGTGCGCGCCTCTCGGGATCTGAGCGGAGCGGTCGTGCTGGTCTCGGCGATGGGCGCGCCCGGACAGAGCGAGGCGGAACAGGCCGAGGCTGCGTCCAACGTGATTGACGCGCTGACCCATGCTGCGCCCTTCATCCATCGCACGATTCGCCGACAGCTGCATATGAAGCGCGTGCCCTGGCCGAGCTTCGAGCTTGATCCGCGCATCGCCGGCGCCGCCGATGTGCAGGAGCGCCTGCGCACGTTGGGCTCGACATGAGCCGCCGACGCCGCGAGCCGTACCACCCCGGCGCAGTCTTCCTGATCGACAAGCCGACCGGACCGACATCGCACGACGTGGTGCGCGATCTTCGGCGCTGGACCGGCCTGCGCCGCATCGGACACGGCGGCACGCTGGATCCGCTGGCCAGTGGCCTGCTGCCGATCTTCGTCGGCGCGGCAACGCGGTTGAACGAGTATCTCTCGCCCTACCGCAAGCACTACGAGGCGACGGTCAGGCTGGGTCAATCCACCGCGACCGACGACAGCGAGGGCGAGGTCATCGCCAGCGCGTCGGTACCCGACCTGACTTCGGTTCAGATCGATGCAGCCCTGGACCAGTTTCGCGGCCAGATTGAGCAGGTGCCGCCGCAGTACAGCGCAGTCAAGCGCGATGGCGTTGCCGCCTACCGCTCGGCGCGGGCTGGGGAGCCGGTCGAGATCGAGGCGCGGGCGGTGACCGTGCACGAGCTGGACGTCGTCGAGGTCGCGGCGCCGGACGTGAAGCTGACCATGTCGGTCAGCACCGGCACCTACGTCCGCGCGATCGCCCGCGACCTGGGCGCCGCGCTCGGCTGCGGCGCCCATGTGGTCGAGATGCGCCGCACGCGGATCGGACAGCTCGACGCCTCCGACGGCCACAGCCTGGACGACCTGCAGGCCGCCGCCGACCGAGACGAGATCTGGTCGATGGCGATTCCGGCGGCAGATCTGTTCCCCGACTGGCCTCGGTTCCTGCTCGAAGGCGAGCAGCTTGAGCGGATCAAGCGCGGACAGCAGATTCGCCACGCGCCGATAGACGGCTGCGACCGGGCGCTCGCTGTGACCCCTGATCAACACGTGGCCGCCGTGCTGCGGCGCGACGAGTTGAGCGCAGCCACCTGGCAGCCGGAGAAGGTCCTGGCGCGCGGCGCCTAGCGACCCTGGCGGTCAGTCGGGCACCGAAAACAGCAAGGTCAGCGAGTCGCTCTCGGCGACCAGCGAGTAGGGCGCCTGCGCCTCGAGCAAGACTCCCTCGCCGACGCCGAGCGTGGCGTCGTCGTCGAGCGTGCCGACCGCGACGGCGCCTTCGGCGACGATCAGCGCGGTCGGTCCCGAAGTCTTGCGATTGAGCGCGCTGCGCCCTGCGGGCAGGCGGATCGCCTCGGAGGCGAGGCTCGACGCGTTGGCACTGATGGCGCCGCTTGCGCTGGCGGTGATGCGGCGCAGCGGCATGGTCATTCGATTCCGGCGTTGGCCAGGTAGTCCAGCAAATCCTGCACCGTGCGAATCTCGGCTGCGTCTTCTTCGGGGATCTCGAGCTGGATGTCGCCGGTCGAGAATTCTTCCTCGACCGCGATGGTCAGGTCGACGATGTCGAGCGAGTCCGCCTCGAGGTCGTCGATCAGGTGCGCGTCGGCGGTGACCTTGTCGAGCGGTTGGCGCAGTTGGTCGGCGACGAGCTGGGAGACACGGGCGAGCAGGCTGTGGTCGTCGGACATGTGGCGGCTCCTGCCTGGGCGTTTGGATGTCTGCCGGTTGTAGAGCTGAGGGTAAAAGGTCAGCCATCAACCCGCGAGAGCGCGACGACGCCGTTCTGTCCACCAAAACCGAAGCCGTTCACGAGCGCCGCCTGCAGCCTGCAGTCGCGCGCTTCGTTGGGGACATAGTCCAGGTCGCACTCCGGGTCGGGCGTTTCCTGGTTGATCGTCGGCGGCAGCACGCCGTGATAGAGCGCCAGCGCGGTGGCCGCGCCGGAGAGCGCCCCGGCAGCGCCCATCAGGTGCCCGGACATGGACTTGACCGATGAGACCGCCAGTCGGTGCGCGTGGTCGCCGAAGACCGTGCGAATTGCCCGGGTTTCGATTGCATCGTTGAGCGGCGTCGACGTGCCGTGGGCGCAGATGTAGCCGATCTCGTCGGGGTTCAGTCCGGAGTTGCGCAGGGCCGTCGACATCGCGCGCGCGGCGCCGTCGCCGGCGGGATCGGGCGCGGTGATGTGGTAGGCGTCGGCGGTGCGTCCGCCGCCGAGCACCTCGGCGTAGATGCGCGCGCCGCGCCGGCGGGCGCCGGCCAACGACTCCGTCACGCAGACGACCGCGCCCTCGCCGAAGACGAAGCCGTCGCGGTCGGCGTCGAACGGACGCGAGGCGGCCTCGGGCGACTCGTTGCGGCGCGAGAGCGCCTGCATGTTGGCCAACCCGGAGATGCCGAGCGCCGAGACGTTGGACTCGGTACCGCCGGTCAGGGCCAGGTCGGCCTCGCCGCCGAGCAGGACCTGTCGGCTGTCGATGAAGGCGTAGATGCTGGCGGCGCAGGCGGCCAGCGAGGTCAGGGCGGGACCGCGCAGGCCGAGCTCGATCGAGACCTGGCAGGATGCCATGTTGCCGGCCATCATCGGCACGAACATCGCCGAGACCCTGCCGGGACCCCGGTTGTTGAGCACTTCGGTTTGCTGGGAGATGGTGGTCACCCCGCCGCCGCCGGTGTTGATCACGGCGGCCACGCGTTCCGGTTCATACGCCTCCAGGTCGAGTCCCGCGTCTTCGACGGCCAGCCGCGAGGCCGCCACGCCGAGCTGCGCGAAGCGCGCCATCCGGCGCGCCGACTTGGGGTCCATGTAGTTGGCAGGATCGAACTCGGGAATGTCGGCTGCGATCTGCACCTTGAGGCCGGCATCGATCAGCTCCGGGACGCGGCGAGCGCCCGAACGGCCCTGGGTGAGCGAGTCCCAGAAGGCGTCGACCCCGACGCCGATCGGGGTCACGGGACCAATTCCCGTGATCACGATCCGCTCCTCGGGCGGGCGCTGGGACGATCGGATCGGGTCGCTCACTCGTCGAAACGCTTCAACAACACGGCGGCGTTGTGGCCGCCCAGTCCGACCGAGAACGAGAGCGCCGACTCGACTCGCATCTCGCGCGCCTCGTTGGGAATGACATCGATATCGAGCTCCGGATCGGGTGTCTGGAAGTTCAGCGTCGGCGGCGCGACGCCCTCCTTGATGACCAGGGCCGAGACGATCACTTCCAGCGCGCCCGATGCGCCCATCATGTGGCCCGTCGCCGGCTTGATCGAGGACAGCGCCAGGTCATTGGCGTGGGAGCCGAACATGCGCTTCAAGGCGGTCACTTCGACCTGGTCTCCGAGCTTGGTCGCCGTTCCATGGGTGGAGACATATCCGATGCTGGCCGGATCGATCTGCGCCTCGTCAACCGCCTGTTGGACGCTGACCATGAGTCCGCGGCCGTGCGGCTCCGGTTGGGCGATGTCATGGCCGTCGTTGGCCGACCCGCCGCCGACCACCTCGGCATAGATCGGCGCGCCGCGGGCGAGCGCGTGATCGAGGTCCTCGATCATCATCGCCGCCGCGCCCTCGCCCGGGACGAATCCGTTGCGGTGCAAGTCGTAGGGCGCGCAGGAGGCGCTGAGCGGCTCGGACGGGGTCGCGAGCACGCCCATCCGCTCGAAGCAGATGTGAAACAGCGGCAAAATGATCGCCTCGGAGCCGCCGACCAGTAGCGCGTCGGCGCGTCCGGCGCGAATGTGCAACAGCCCGTCAGCGACTGCGTTCGCCCCGGTCGCGCAGGCCGATGTGGGCGAGTAGTTGGGACCGGTGGCGCCGGTGGCGATCGAGAGATGCCCGGAGGCGGCGTCGGCGATCAGGTTGGGCATCGCGAACGGCGAGACACGGCGAGCGCCGCGCGTCACCAACGTGTCCTGCCAGCGGGTGACCAGCTCCATCCCGCCACCGCCCGAACCGAAGATGATGCCGACTCGGTGCTGGTTGTCCTCGGTGATCTCGAGCCCGGAGTCGTCCAGCGCCTCGAGTCCGGCGACCATGCCGTACTGCGTGTTCAGGTCCATGTGCCGCAGCGCTTTGGCGTCGGGTAGTTTCGGCTCGGGGTCCCAGTCCTTGACCTCGGCCGCGATCGGGACCTTGACGCCCCACTCCTGCGGATCGAAGCGGCGGATCGGTCCCACGCCGCTCTCTCCCTCGACGAGATTCCGCCAGGTGGTGGGCATGTCGTTGCCAACAGGGGTGACGGCTCCCACGCCGGTGATCACGACACGGCGGTCGGTTCGAGCGCTGTTGGAGGCCACTACTTGGGGATCCCGTCGCTCTTGTCGGGGTAGTCGCGAGTCGAGAGCCCGTTGTCGTCGTCCGAGAGCGGGAACGTCCAGGAGGTCCGTGAAATGCGCCGCACCAGCTTGGAAAGCACATCGCCCGGTCCGGCCTCGACGAACAGGGTCGATCCCTGCGCGGCCATGGTCTTGACCGCCTGCTGCCATTGGACCGGTGTGGTGAGCGCTTCGGAGAGTTCGCTCGTGAGTTGATCCCTGGTATGCATCAGACCGCCTGAGATGTTGCTCACGACCGGGACAACGGGGTCGCGCCATGGGATCGCGTGCACGGCTTCGCTGAAGTGCGCCTGCGCACCGGCCATCAAGGGCGAGTGCGAGGCGATCGAGATTGGCAGTCGAACCACACGCCGTGCGCCGTGCTCATCAGCCAGACGCATGATCTTGCGCAACGGCGCTTCGTCGCCCGAGACGACAGTTTGTCCGGGGCAGTTGTCGTTGGCGACCACCAGCGTGCCCTCGTCCGCCGCTTCACCGACGAGCGTTCGCAGCACGCGATCCCGCAGGCCGATGATCGATGCCATACCGCCGGGCCGCAGCGAGTCGGCCGCGTGCATGACTTCGGCGCGCTTGCGCACGAGGCGCAGGGCTTCGTCGAAGTCCACCGCCCGGGCCGCGAGCATCGCCGTGATTTGCCCCATGCTGTGTCCCGAAACGACGCTGGGCGACAGCGTGCGCCCCGCGCGTTCCCAGGTGTCTCGCAGCGCCTCGAGCCAGGCGACCGAGGCCACGAAGATCGCCGGTTGCGAGTGCGTGGTTTCGTTCAGCTGTTCCTCCGGGCCGTGCTCGATCAGATGCAGGAGGTCGTAGTCGAGCACCTCGTTGGCACGGGTGAACCACTGCTCGGCATTGGGGTAAACCCGCAGCACCTTGCCGGCCATGCCGACCGACTGCGATCCCTGTCCGGGGAACAGCAGCGCGTACTCGTCGTCCGTCAGTGCGGGATGCTCACCCGATGGCGGTTCTTCCGCGGTTTCGTCGTTCAACGTGAGCGTGTCCATCTCGGCTCCTGCTCTCCGGCGTTATCGACGTTGCATGGTCGCGCCGGAGGTTGGTCGTCAATTCTATCTGCTTTGCAGCGCGCATTGGCGGTAATGCCAATGTCAAGTGCGGATTGACGAACAGTACGTCCTCGGGAATGACCCACAGGGCGTTGGCCCATCAACCCATCACCATGCCGCCGTCGACATGGATCACCTGTCCGGTGATGTATGCGCCGCCGGGACCGGCGAGAAACGCGACCAGCGGCGCAACGTCGGCGGGCTCTCCCAGTCGCTCCAGCGGAATCCGCTGTATCACGCTGCCGATCAGATCCTCCGACAGATCCGCCGTGATGTCGGTCTGGATGAAGCCGGGCGCCACGAGATTGACGGTGATCCCGCGCGAGCCGAGCTCGTGCGCGAGCGAACGGGTCATGCCCGCCAGCCCCGCCTTGGCGGCGGCATAGTTGGCCTGTCCGGCGTTGCCGACCGTGCCGATCACCGAGCCGATCGTGATGATCCGTCCCTTGCGGGCGCGGAGCATGCCGCGCAGCACCGACTGGGTGGTCAGGAACGAACCGGTCAGGTTGGTACCCACGACGGCGTCCCAGTCGGCCGACTTCATCCGCATCGCCAACATGTCGCGGGTGATCCCGGCGTTGTTGACCAGGATCGTCGGCGCGCCCAACTCGGCCGTGACCGATTTGGTCATTGCGCCGACCGCGTCCGCGTCGGAGATGTCGGCCTGGATCACCTGGGCGCTACGCCCCATGCCGCGAATCAGCGCGGCGACCTTCTCGGCGGCGTCGGCCGAGGAGGTGTAGTTGACGCCGATGTCGGCGCCCTGCGCGGCCAGCTCGAGCGCGATCGCGCGTCCGATGCCGCGCGAGGCGCCGGTGACCAGCGCGACTTCGCCGGTGAGCGGAAGTGACTCGGAATCGACCATGCGGCGAGGCTATCACCGATTCCCAGTGCAAATTCATATGTCCGTAACCAGTCTCTGCCCTCGGTGGGCGACACTCGGTGCACTGGTTCAGCGGACGTCGCGGTTGATCGTACCTGCGGGAAGATCGGCCACGACCTGAGGGGAGACGCCCATGTTGGAAGTCGGTGAAGCCGGGAACAATGCCTGGCTGTTAACTTCCGCCGCGCTTGTGCTACTGATGACGCCGGGCCTGGCATTCTTCTATTCCGGACTGGTCCGAACCAAGTCGGCCGCGGCGACGATCATGCAGTCGTTCGCGATGGCCGGCGTGGCGACAATTGTCTGGGTCATGTGGGGCTACTCGTTGGCCTTCGGCACCGACATCGGCGGCTTCGTCGGCAATCTGACGAATTTCGGTCTGCGCGGGCTGGAGCCGACCGCCGACGGTCTCGCCTTCATGGTCTTCCAGATGATGTTCGCGATCATCACGCCGGCGCTGATCACCGGCGCCTTCGTCGAGCGCATCTCGTTCAAGGCGCTGCTGGTCTTCACGGTGCTCTGGATCTCGTTCGTCTACGCGCCGATCTGCCACTGGGTTTGGTACACGAGCGACGCAGGCGACGGCTGGCTGTATGGGCTCGGCGCGCTCGACTTTGCCGGCGGCACGGTGGTCCACATCAACGCCGGAGCGGCCGCACTCGCTGGGGCGCTGTTCGTCGGACGCCGCCGCGACTCGGTCGCGGAGACCCGTCCGCACGACGTGTCCAAGGTCGTGATCGGCGCCGGGTTGCTCTGGTTCGGCTGGTTCGGCTTCAACGCGGGTTCGGCGCTGGCCGCCGACGGCGCGGCGATCAACGCCTTCGTGCAGACCCAGATCTCGGCCGCGGGCGGCCTGGTCGCCTGGACGCTGCTGACCTGGAAGTACACCGGGCACCCGTCGATCATCGGTGCGGCCACGGGCGCGGTCGCGGGCCTGGTGGCGATCACGCCCGCTGCCGGTTCCGTCGGTCAGTGGCCCGCAACCGACGGCTATCTGAACTTCTTTCCGGCCCTCTGCATCGGCGCGGTCGCCTCGATTCTCGGCTTCTATGCGATCCGCGCGATGCACCGCTGGCGCGACATGGACGACACGCTCGATGTCTTCGCCGTGCACGGCGTTGGCGGCATCTGGGGCGCGTTGGCGATTGGCATTTTCGCGGTCTCCGAGGTGACGGGCGGTGCGAACGGGTTCATCGGCGGCAGCGCCGACCTGATCTGGCGGCAGTTCGTCGGCGTGATCGCCGCGCTGGCCTGGTCCCTGGCGCTGTCCTCGATCCTGTTCATCGTCGTGCAGAAGCTGATGCCGCTTCGGGTCAACGAGACCGAGGAGATGATCGGACTCGACCGCAGCACGCACAACGAGCCGGCGTACGAGTTTGACGAAATCGGATTCGGCTGGGACGCGAGTGAGGCGATCGACGAGCCGATTCCCAGCGGAGCCGAAGCGCTGAAGAGGTTGGTGTCATGAAGAAGATCGAAGCAATCGTCCGGCCCGAGTCGCTTGAACCGGTCAAGCGCAAGCTGATCGAGGCCGGGATCACTGGCCTCCACGTCGAGCGCGTGGCCGGTCACGGCTACCAGGGCGGCGTCGTCCAGGCCGGTCGCGGCGGGCAGTTCTATACCGTCGACATGATCCCCAAGGTGAAGATCATCACCGTGATCTCGGACTTCAACGTCGAGCCGGCGATCGAGGCGATCATCGAAGGCGCGCGCTCGGACCGCACCGGAGACGGCAAGATCTTCGTCATGGACGTTGAGGAAGCCGTCCGAGTGCGCACGGGCGAGCGCGGCCGCGAGGTGTTGTAGCAGCCGTGCCCCCCTCTGCCTTCGGCATCTCCCCCCACGCGAGCGGGGGGAGATGTCGCGTAGCGACAGAGGGGGGCACACCCCTAGAACATCGCGATCGGGTTGATCGGCGAGGCCGTGCCTCCGACCAGGCGCAGCGGGGCGATGGTCAGCAGGAACTCCCAGCGATTGCGCTCGGCGCAGGCCTCGCCCAGCGGGCCGAGCCGGGCGTTGTCGATCAGGTGGACGCCCATGTACGTGATGATGATGTGATGGATCGGCAGCGGCGAGCCATCGACGTTTGAGGGAATCACGTCGGAGACGCCGTCGCAGCCGAGGATGGCGACCTCGCGCTCGCGAATCCAGGGCAGCGTTTCCATCAGCAGTCCGGCCATGCCGGCGAAGGGCGGCGTCGCGCCCTCAACCTCACGACGGTTGTCGCGGCCCGTGCGCACGAGGAGAATGTCTCCCGAGCGCACCGTCACGCCCTGCGCCGCCTCTGCCGCCTCGAGGTCGTCGACCGTGATCCCGTAGCTGGGTTCCAGCCAGTCGACGCCGCGCGTCCGCGCGATGTCGAGCAGCACGCCACGCGTCGAGACGCCCTGTTCGAGCGCCATGATCGAGTTCTTGCGGGCGCCCGTCGAGAGCACCTCGGAGGCCGGGAAGCCGTTGTACATCTTGCCCTGGTCGAGGATGTGGCAGAGCGCGTCGATGTGCGTGTTGGCCATCCCGTGCGGCGAGATCACGAAGCCGTCGCCGGTTGACTCCAGTCCGCGCAGGCCGCCCAGGCCGCTGACGTCGCCGGCGCCGGTCATGAAGTGCGTCACCGGCGTGGGGTTGTCGGCGGCCGGCGTCTTGGCCAGTTCCAGCGCGCAACTGACGGTGACGCCCTCGGAGACCAGCGCCGCCGCCGCGGCCGAGACCTCCGGCGTGATGAAGTTCAGCGCTCCGCGTTCGTCGCCGTCGCCCCAGCGTCCCCAGTTGGAGAGCTGTTGCGCCATCGCATCGACTTCCGCACGGGTTCCGGTCTGAGTCGCCATGTCCAGAGATCCTCTCCAGGCGGTCTGCCGGCGCACGAAACGTAATCTGAGTGTTGTCGTTGGGCGGCAGACGCCTGCGCAGTATGCCAGAGCGCAGACCCAGAGGCCTCGTGGCGATAGATTGGCCTGTGGTCACCTGTTCCGATCTGACACGACCGCGTGACGGTCAATTGGAGGCGGGCATAGGGGCTTGAAGGGGACGAAGCCGAGTGCTGCCCGCACTGTTCGGATCGAATCGAAACATCTTCTACGGCTGGTACATCGTCGGCGCCGGACTGGTTATCAACATGCTGATGGGCGGGCTGGTGATGCACGCCTTTGGCTTCTATGCCGCCGCGCTCAAGGACGAGTTCGCCTGGTCGGCGACCATCTTTGGCATTGCATCGGCGGTCACGCGGGTCGAGTCGGGACTTCTTGGTCCGATCCAGGGATGGGCTATCGATCGCTTCGGACCGCGCACAATGCTGCGCATCGGCATTACCACCACCGCGCTGGGCATGGTCCTCTTCGCTGTTCTGTGGGATGAGATCTCGTTCATCGGCTTCTACATTCTGCTTTCCGTGGGCACCTCCATTGGCGGGTTCATGACGGTGTCGGTTGCCGTGGTGACGTGGTTCGACCGCAACCGATCCCGGGCGATCGGGTTCATGTCTATGGGCTTCACCTTCGGTGCCCTGGTTTCGATTGTCGCCTCGGTGCTGATCGGTGCATTGGGCTGGCGAGAAGCATCAGTGGCCACCGGCGTCTTCTTGCTGATCGCCGGCTGGGGGCTGTCGTTTCTGTTTGCTCGTCATCCTTCGGACAAAGGGCTGGAAGTCGACGGTGGACCGGCCTCCACAGATGTAGCTGATCGCGCAGCTCAGCCTGCGGTTCGCGCCTCGAGTCCGTACCGGCATCGTGATTTCACCGCGCGCGAGGCCCTTCGAACCCGCGCATTCTGGGGTCTGGCCCTGGCCCACGGCGCGCCCCTAATGGTTGTCGGAATGTGGCTGGGACACGGGGTTCTGCATATTGCCGAGCTACCGGGCTTCGATGCGGCTGATGGCCGAGTCATCGTCACCGTCATGGTGGTCGCACAACTCGCAGGACAACTCCTCTCCGCCTGGAGCGGCGACCGGTATCCCAAGCGCCCGCTGCTGATTCTCTGCATGGTTGGACACCTCGTCGGCGGTCTGTCGCTTGCGCTGGCCGAGACTTGGTTGCCGTTGATTGGCTTTGCAGTTCTCAATGGTGCCGCCTGGGGCGGTCGCGGCACACTGATTACCGCCCTTCGCGCCGACTACTTTGGTGCGTCGCAGTTTGGCAGGATCATGGGCTGGACCTCGCTGGTGATGATGCCGTTCATGACGATTGGGATGCTTGGCTCCGGCATCCTGCGCGACAT
>JAPPBK010000178.1 GCA_026705105.1 Chloroflexota bacterium
TCGTAACTGAGCCCGGTCTCGTCGGAAAGCGCATCGGCGACGGCCTGTCGGGTTTCGACATAGCCGGGATTGGGCATGTATCGGTGGGCGCCGGGATGGTCGCCGGCCGTGTAGCGGCGCAGCTCGTCGAAAAACTCGGGCGGCGGCTCGGTGATCGGGTTGCCCAGCGACAGGTCGAAGACGTTCTCGGCGCCGCGCTCCCGCCGCAACTCGATACCCAACTCGAACATCCGGCGGATCCAGGAGCTGTCTTCCATCCCCCGCCGAATCTCGTTCGCAATGACCATGTCCCCTGACCTCCGTCCACCTGTGGTTGCACAGGGCAGGCTAGCCCAGGGTCGTCGCTCGGCGACAGAACGACTGGGTCTGCAAGCCGGCGGAGAGGCATACACTCCGACTTGGGAGGCGGTGGATGAGCGAGCAACGGGGATATCGCCGACGTCCCGGAGATGTCGTGTTGCGGCGCGTGCGCCTGCAACCGGAGCGGGTCAGTGGAGCGCCTCGCCGTCGTCTACGAATCAGCCCGCGCTCGTGGATGGTGGTGCTGCTGTTCGGCGTCGTGATGCTGATCGGCGGCGCGATCCTGCACCTGCCGGTCTCGGCCGAGAGCGGAGAGTCGATCCCATTCCTCGATGCGCTGTTCACGTCGGTCTCCGCTGTGAGCGTGACCGGGCTGACCCGGTTCGACACGTTGGAGACGTTCTCGAACTTCGGCGAGCTGGTCACACTGGCCCTGTTCCAAATCGGCGGCCTGGGCGTGACGATGTACGCCGGCGTGCTGATCCTGCTCGCCGGGCAACGATTGGGCATGCGCGGTCGGCAGTTCTTCGGCATCGAGCTGATGACATCGGGCGTCGACCGGTCCGGGGCAACGGTGTTGCTGCGCAGGGTGATGATCTACACGGCGGTGATCGAGTTCGTCACGCTCATCCTGCTGCTGCCCTGGTTCCTGATCGAACAGCCCGGCGGCATCTCGGCCGAACGGGCGATCTGGCTGTCGATCTACCACGCGATCTCCGCCTTCAACAACGCCGGCTTCGACCTGATGGGCGGGAGCAACAGCTTCGTTGGCCAGGCGAATCAAGCATGGCCGGTGCTGGTCATGGGAGTCTCCGCATTCCTCGGTTCGCTGTCGTTCCTGACGGTCTTCAACCTGCGCCAGCCGAGGCGGCGTTGGAGCCTGGACACCCGGCTCGTGATCACCGGCATGGGCCTCCTGCTGATCGTCGGAATGGCGTTTTTCCTGATCGCCGACTGGTCACGATTGTTCGCCGACCAGAGCGCGGGCTCCAAGCTGGTCAACTCGCTGTTCCTCTCGGTCAACCGGACGACGGGCATGACGACCGTTCCGCTGGACCAGGCCGGCGCCGACTCGTCGCTGGCGATGATCATCCTGATGTTCATCGGCGGGGCGTCCACGTCCACCGCCTCGGGCATCAAGATCGGGTCCTTCATGGTCGTCACGTTCGGCGTGTTCTCGGCGCTGATCGGGTCGCCGCGCGTGGTCGCGTTCGGGCGCGAGATTCCGGCGTCGGTCGTGCTCCGAGCCAACGCGTTGGTGCTGATCGCCCTGGGCGGCTACGCGATCGGGCTGCTGTTCTTCATCGCCGTTGATCCCCACATTGACGCGTTGCCGGCGGCGTTCGACGTGATGTCGGCGCTGGCCAACTGCGGCTGGACTCAGGGCGCGTCGCAAGCCGCCACGCAGGCGGGAGCGAATATCCTGATCCTGATGATGTTCGTGGGCCGGCTCGGGCCGCTGGTGATTACCAGCCTGATCCCTGATCGTCCGCGCGAACGCTTCCGCTTCCCCAGCGAAGCGGTACGAATCGGTTAGGAGCCGACATGCAGGTGGCGGTGCTGGGACTGGGACGCTTCGGATCGCATCTGGCTGAGACGCTGGACGACCTGGGCCACGACGTACTGGCGATCGACCTCGACGAGGGCAACGTGCATGACCTCGCGCCCAAGGTCGCCGACGCCAGGATCGCCGACATCACCGACATCGACGCGCTACGCGCATTGGCGCTGGCCGATATCGAAGTCGCCGTGGTGGCGACGGCGGACCTGGAAGCGTCGGTCCTGGCGATGATGAACCTGCAGCAACTCGAAGTGAAGATGGTCTACGCCAAAGCGTCGACCGATCGGCACGAGCGCATTCTGCGGTTGCTCGGCGCGCACCGTGTGATTCGTCCCGAGCGGGACGGCGCGGAGCGATTCGCGCACATGATCCAGGTCGCGCTGGCCACCGACTTCCTGCCCCTGACCGCCACTTACGGCATCGGCGTGTTTCCGGTACCGGCGACCTGGGTTGGCCAGACGGTCGAGTGGGCGCTCGACCGCGCCGGGCAGCGCCGGCTGTTCGCCGTGGTACGCGGCGACGAGGTGCTGCTCAATCCGGTCATGTCGGAGCAGGTGGTGGTCGGCGACAGGTTCGTGTTCTCGGCGCGGGACAACGAACTCGGCCAGCCGCTGGAGTCTCGGGGATAGCGCCCGCTCTCGCGCTCTCTGGTAGCGGGAGAGCGTCGTCCATCCGCCTTAGACGACAAACGGCCGACGCTGGGCGCCGGCCGTTTGCTTGTTGCGTGGTAGCGGGAGTGGGATTCGAACCCACGACCTCCAGGTTATGAGCCTGACGAGCTACCGCTGCTCTATCCCGCAACGCGGGGAGATAATGGTGAGATGCGTACGCGTGTTGTCTGACGCATGCTTGATGCTGCGCTGCGCCTGGCGGCACGTGGATTTCACGTGTTGCGCGTGGCGTAGGGCAGGTCAAGCCGTTCGGCCATTAGTACGACTCAGCTGCACCCGTTACCGGGCTTCCACCTGTCGCCT
>JAPPBK010000269.1 GCA_026705105.1 Chloroflexota bacterium
CCCTCAGTCACTCCGTGACAGCTCCCCCTGCGAGGGGGAGCGAAGACAAGAATGCCGACACGGCGTCGTTGAAGTCGGTCGGATTGTCGATGTTGGCCGCGTGGCCGGCGTTCGGCACCACGACCTTGGTGCTGCCCGGGATCTTGTTCGCCATGTAGTCGGTGCCGGCCAGGAACGGCTCGTCGTTCTCCCCGACCAGCACCAGCGTCGGCTTGTCGATGCCGCTTAACGACTGAATGATGCGGTTGTCGAACTGCGCCAGCATCCCCCGCGCCGCCCTGGCCAGGCCTTCGGCCGAGCGATGCGTCGAGACCCGCACCTCCTCCGACCCGCCCAGCGCCGCCAGTCCGTCGCGTTCAAGCGACTCGGCCCGCGGAATCGCCATGCCCGTGTTCCAGCCCTCGCGCGCCTTCGGGTTGTTGTACCCGGGCCCGGTGTCGAACAGCATCAGCGCGCGCGTCCGATCCGGATGGGCGACGTTGAAGGCCAGCGACATGTATCCGCCCAACGAGAGTCCGCCGATCACGGCGTCGTCAACGCCCTCGGCATCGAGAATCGCCGCCATATCGGCGACCGTCTCCGCCTCGCTGTAGCGCGACTGGTCATACGGCGAATCGGTCTGTCCGTGACCGCGCATGTCCCAGACGATCAGCCGATGATCCGCCGAAAGCAAGTCGAGCTGTCCCGCCCACATCTGCGAGGTCGCGCCGTAGCCGTGCGAGAGCAAGATTGCCGGCCCATTGCCGCTCGCCTCGTAGTAGATGCTGACGCCGTTTCGATCGATGTTGGGCATAATGTGGCTCCATTGCCGGATTGGGGCTCGCGGTCTCGCTGGGTAGGATAGGGGTCGATATTCGGCGGTCAGGCCGAGGGGACCCCCTCAGCCTTCGCCAGCTCCCCTCCCGCCTTTGCGGGAGCAGGCTCTGCAAGGGGGAGCGGGAAGAGGTGAGCAATGAAGACTCCCATCGGTCCGGAGATCGTATTCGAGCTGGGCGGCGTCGCGTCGCCCGCAATCTCCCCCGACGGCTCCGTGGTCGCCTACGTTCGAGGCCAGGTCGAGGACGGCAAACGTGTCTCCTGGATCGAGTGCGCCCCCTTTGCCGGCGGCGACGGCCGACGCCTCACGTCCGGCAACTCGGACTCGGGGCCTGTCTGGTCGCCCGACGGTGCAACGCTCGCGTTCCTGCGACCCGGCTCAGCCGAGGACGGGGCGCCGCGTCAGATCTGGCTGCTGCCCACGGACGGCGGCGAGGCGCGCAAGCTCACCGATCTGCCGCATTCGGTCGCAGGCTTCGACTGGCTGCCCGACAGCTCGGGCATGATTGCAACGGTCGACATCGATCCGCACCGCGGCTGGCGCGATGGCTCGAAGACGACCGTGGTCCGCGACACCTACTACCGAGGCGACGCGCTCGGATACCGCGAGGACGCCTGGCACCAGCTCTTCCGCATCGACGCCGGATCGGGAGCCGCGTTACAACTCACCACGGGGACCTACAACCACGCCCATCCGGTCGTCTCGCCCGACGGACGCTGGGTCGCGTTCACCGCCGACCGCAACGCCGATCGCGAGAAGCGCCGCCCGTTCGGCTCCGAGCTCTGCGTCATGTCTACTCAGGGCGTCGCCGGCGGCGGACACGTCGAGCGGCTGACCCCAGGCATCATGTCGGCCGGCAAGCCCTGCTGGTCACCGGATGGATCCGCGCTGGCGGTATCGGTCACCGATATGTCGCAGCGTCACCAGGCCTACTTGGAGCGGGTCGAGCGCTACAGCGGCAAGCGCACGCGCCTCACCGACGACACGGTCAATCCGCAGACCGGTTTCTTCCCGATCGCCGGACCGCCGACGATGGTCTGGGCCGGCGAAGAGATCACGTTCGCAGGAGACGCTCGCGGACGTTCGGGCGTCTACCGGGTCAAGTCGGACGGCTCCGAGCCGGTTCACGCCGTGCGCTCCGAAGCCGAGTTGATCAACGGCTTCGACGTATCCGCCGACGGCCTGTCCATCGCAATCGTCTCAACAACGCCCGAGGCTCCGGGCGAAATCGTGGCGCTTCAAGCGGGGGACCCCCCTCTGCCTTCGGCATCTCCCCCCGCGGAGCGGGGGGAGAGGGGAACCGCCCTCACGCGGTCGTCCGCAGCCTTCGTCGATTCCCACGAGATCGGCGACGTTGAAATCTTCACTGTCGAGCGCGAGGGCTGGGAGATTCCCTGCGGGCTGATTTATCCGCCCGGCTTCGACCCTGAGCAGACCTACCCGCTGGTCATGGAGATCCACGGCGGCCCGAACGGATTCTTCGGCGAGGGATTCAACGTCCTGCACCAGGTGATCGCCGGCGCCGGTTACCTGGTCCTCTTCGTCAATCCACGCGGCTCCTCCACCTATGGGGCGAAGTTCACCGACGCCGTCACGGTCGATTGGGGCGGCGAGGACTCGCTCGATCTGCTCCACGCGCTCGACGTGGTCTGCGAGCGACCCTACGTTGACGCCAACCGGTTGGGCGTGCACGGCTACTCCTACGGCGGCTACATGACTACCTGGCTGATCGGTCACGACCAGCGCTTCAAAGCCGCGATTGCCGGCGCGCCCGTGGTCAATCTCTGGTCGATGTGGGGCGTCTCCGACATCGGCCCGTCCTGGGGCTCCTACCAGTGGGGCGACGTGCCCGACGACAACTTCGACTGGTACCGCGAACGCTCGCCGATCACTTATGTCCAAAATGTCCAGTGCCCCGTGCTGATCCTGCACGGCGAGCACGACTGGCGAGTCCCCATCTCCCAGGGCGAGGAGTACTTCGCCGGTCTCCGCTACCGCGGCAAGACCGCCGAAAT
>JAPPBK010000391.1 GCA_026705105.1 Chloroflexota bacterium
CGTGGAGGTCGATATCTCGGCCGGGATGCCGAACACGACCATAGTGGGACTACCGGACGCGGCGGTCGCGGAAGCGCGCGAGCGAGTGCGGTCGGCGATCCGAAACGCAGGCGCGGGGTTCCCAACCAAACGGGTGACCGTCAATCTCGCCCCGGCGCACATTCGCAAGGAGGGCGCGGGGTACGATTTGCCGATCGCGGTTGGCATGCTGGTCGCAACGGGCCAGATCTGCGAGTCGGCAGTGCAGGACACGCTGTTCCTGGGAGAGCTGGCGCTGGATGGGGAGTTGCGGCACGTGCGCGGCGTGCTCTCGGTCGCAGCGGCGGCGCGCGATGCCTCGGTGCGGCGGATTGTCGTACCCAAGGTTGACGCCGAAGAGGCCTCACTGATTGACGGGATCGAAGTAGTCGCCGTCGACTCGCTCCGCGACTGGATCGAGATCGCGACCGAGGAACGACCGTTGAACGACGCGATCTGGCCGGCCGCCGGACCGATCGAGGAGGATCCAGCCTCAGTCTTTGAGGGGCACGACTTCTCGGACGTGCGCGGCCAGGAGCATGTCAAGCGGGCGCTCGAGGTCGCGGCTGCGGGCGGGCACAACCTGTTGATGTGCGGACCTCCGGGCGCGGGCAAGACGCTGTTGGCGTCGTGCCTCCCCGGCATTCTGCCGCCCTTGACCAACCAGGAGGCGCTGGAAGTGACCAAGATCGCCTCGGTGGCCGGCATGACCGGCGGCAACAGGCTGATCCGCGAGCGGCCCTTCCGCGCGCCGCACCACACGATCTCCAACGCCGGACTGGTCGGCGGAGGACAGAAGTTGAGGCCCGGCGAAGTGACGATGGCGCATCGCGGCGTGCTGTTCCTCGACGAGCTGCCCGAGTTCTCGGTGCGGGCACTGGAGACGATGCGGCAGCCGCTGGAGGATCGGCACATCACCATCTCTCGCGCCCACGGCACGGTGACCTATCCCGCCGACATCTGCCTGGTCGCGGCGATGAATCCGTGTCCCTGCGGCAACTTCGGCACCGAGCAGCACTGCACCTGCACCGACGGCGCGGTCTACCGATATCAGCGCCGCATCTCCGGACCGGTGTTGGACCGGATCGACCTGTTCGTCGATGTGCCGCGGGTCGAAGTGCAGAAACTGATGGAGTCGTCCAGCTCTGCGCCGCCGCCGAGCGCGGAGTCGTCGGCCGACGTGCGACGGCGCGTGGTCGGGGCGCGGCAGGTGCAGCGTGACCGCTACGGCGATTGCGGCCCCAACGCCAATGCCTCGCTCTCCGCCCGCGAGGTCAACAAGCACTGTTACGACGCGCTCGACGATCGGGCGCGCACGCTGGTCCAGGAGGCCGTGGATCGGCTGAGCCTGTCGGCGCGCGGCTTCCACCGCGTCCTCAAGGTCGCGCGGACGATCTCTGATTTGGCCGGCTCGGACGTGATCTCGGCCCAGCACGTCGCCGAAGCCGTGCAGTATCGACGCCGGACCAAGCTGGTCTGAGCACGGGCGGTGATATTGTGACCATCCGAGCCCCCGTAGCTCAGGGGATAGAGCACCGGCCTCCGGAGCCGGGAGCGTAGGTTCGAATCCTACCGGGGGTACCACCGATTCCCGTCGTCACTCGGTGGACCAGGTGATCAGCATGGCATTCGCCGGCGTGCGCCATTCCGGTCTGTAGACCTCGCCTCGCGTGAACAGATCGTCCAGGCGAGCGCGGATGTTGTCGGCGGCGCCGGGATGGTCATGTGCGGCGATCTCCTCGATCGCAAAGCGCACCGCCGCATCGTCTTCCCTCGGCAGACGCTCGGGCCAGGTGAACGGCTCGTCCATCACGGTTACGTCCGGTGCGATGCCCAGGTCCCAGATGACCGGCAGCAACTCCTTGAAGCCGGGCGAAGGCTGCTCGTCCTCTCCGAAGGCGATGCGGAACAGGCTTGAACTCACGTTGGGCGGAGGCACGGTCCAGGTCAGGATCATCACCCGCCGCCGGGCCGACTCGTGCATCGCCCGGATGAACGGCTCGATGTCGTCAATGAAGTAGGTCACGTCCACGGTCAGGCCGACATCGGCGCTGATCGGTTCGCGCATCGGCCAGGCGGAGGCGATCGCCTCGGCGTTCCCGATTTCGTGCTCCTGGGCGGAGATGCGAAACTGTTCGCGCATCGCCGACGAGGGCTCGACGTTGCGCAATGATCCGGCTCTCAACGCCAGCGGCAGTCCCATCCGCCCGGCGCCGCCGCCAATCTCAACAATCTCGTCTTCCCATTCCAGCCGTCGGATCAGCTCCTTGAGCGATCGCTCCGGTGATCGGGTCGGGTCGAAACGATAGGTGTGCGCGTAACGCTTCCAGTACGCCTCGTCGAAGGGCCTGGAAAGCCGGCGCTGCTGATCTTGCCGGGCGCGCACCATCGCGTTGTATCGATCCGCCGCATCCATGTCGGTTCCACCTTCTGATTGCGCTGTCATAACGCTGCGCGGTGATAGCGTAGAACCTTGAGCGCGCCGCGGAGGGCGAGCGGGGGGTATTGCCGGGTGTCTCAACGAGGGCGTAGCGCCAGGACGCGACCGCAGAGGCTCGCTCGCCGCCGCGCATCGATCCAGGGATTCGATCGCGGTGGTGGCCGCCGATCCTGGCTACGGTCGCGCTGGGTGCTGGGCACCTTCGGAATCGTAGCGGCCGCCGCGCTGATTGCCGGACTCGTCGCGACCGGATTCGGCGATCCCGCCCCGGCTCCCACAGCCGATCCGCCGCCGGTGCGGCGCACCGGTTCCGATGTGGTGACGGGCGCGGTCGCGGGCAAGCCCACCTGGGACGCGCCGCCGGCATTCGCAC
>JAPPBK010000437.1 GCA_026705105.1 Chloroflexota bacterium
GCACAATCGGTGATTGGCCTGGAACGGGATCAGCCCGCAGCTGTCGCTGGTGCATGAAGTACGAGAGACCAATGCCCAAGCCTACGACTACAGGAGAACCGGGGGCGAGCTGCGGGCAGTGCGCCCGTTCTGAAACGGAAGGCCCGAGTGCCGTGTAGTCTTGGCGGGCGCTTAGACCAGTCCGGTCCAGGACCTCGATCGGGGTCGCCAGGATCCTCCCGACCCTGACTTCTTGCAGTTGGTCGGGCCTCACGAAGCCCGGCACCGCGATATTGGTGGTGCGTCCCGCGGCCGCGACCATGGAGCGTCAGCCGCGCTTCTAGCGGCGGCAGCCGTTGGACGGTGCAGCGCCCGCGGCTGCCCGCGCCATGGCTTGATCTACGTTCGCGCCACCCACACGACCTCGCCGATGGTCTCCGCGTCGGTCGGTGGCGGCTCCGGTGCAACTGGCGAGTTGTCGCTTGCCGGGTTCCATCCTCGGCCGCGCCTGACCGCGCGCTTCGGGATGCGCCTGCCATTCGTGCGTACGACGTAAATCCCGCACGCCCGTCGCGACGGGCGTCTGGTGCCGCGGGGTATGGTTCCGCTCGCCAGTCAGAAGACGACGGCCCGGCTGACCGCGGTCCCCGCGCGCCGCGTCATTGCTTGCTAGGCTCGATCGTTGGCATAATATGCCATTGCAAATCTCGAACCCGGATACGGATCATGCCCACGCGTAACGTCGTGCTCACGGAACATCAGGCGGACCTGATTGCCACGCTCGTGACGTCCGGCCGCTACCAGAATGCCAGTGAAGTGATGCGCGAGGGTCTGAGACTGGTCGAACGGCGAGAAGCCGAGGAAGCGGCTCGCCTCAAGGCGATGCGTGAAGCGGCGAACGCTGGCATCGCCGACATTGCGGCGGGACGGTTTCGCACGTTCGACTCGGCCGCCACGTTGGAAGAGCACCTGTCTTCGCTTTCTGAGAGGGCGCTCGCCGACTTGTCGTCAAATACCGACGCGGGGCCATGACCCACGGCCACGGCTGGCGCATTCGACTGACCACCACAGCAGAGAGTGATCTTCGGAATATTCTCCGCTGGACTGCCGGGCAGTTTGGACACGTGCAGGCGCGCATCTACAGAGAGACCTTGACGCGCGCCATCCAGGCTCTCACCGATGGACCGCACGTCGCTGGATCGCGGCGACGCGACGGCATCGCTCAGGGCCTGATGACACTCCATGTGGCACGAGGCGGCCGAAAGGGCCGGCATTTCGTGCTGTATCGAGTCAGCGAATTGGCTGAAGCGCCCACGATCGAGGTGCTTCGCCTGCTGCACGATTCCATGGACTTGGTTCGTCATGCCGGCTCGTCCACTGACGACAGCCCACCAGGGTAGTGGCCTGGGGTTGCCGACGCATCGCTAGGCTGCGTAGGCGAAGGACAGGGAGGTTCCCGGCGTGTCTCCTGGTTCGCGATGAGCATGCCGGCCTGCTTTTCGGAGATGGACCTGTCGTCCCTCACCGTCGCATGCCGCTTCCGAGGTGGCAGCGAGTAGGGCCGTCTCGCTGCCATCCCGTGCGCCACGGCTTCGAATCCGGCCGGTGGCAGCTCGACGTGCCGTGCGGCGACGCTTGGCAGGAATGGACTGGATCACAAACGTCAAACCTTCGATCTACCTTGCTTTCTTAACGGTAGACGTCAAATTAGCGAGGAAGTTCGAGCGACGACGCAAGCACCGCATCCAGCAGTACCTGCAGGAGACACCCGCCGTGGTACTCCTCGGTCCACGCCAGATCGGCAAGACCACGCTGGCCCGCGAGATCGCCGCGGAGACACCGGACAGCGTCTACCTCGACCTCAAGGATCCCCACGATGCCGCCCGTCTCGCGGATCCGGGGCGGTACCTCGATCTGCACGCCGAGCGGCTGGTGATTCTGGATGAGATCCAGCGCATGCCCGATCTTTTTCAGGTGCTCCGCGGCCAGATTGACGAGCGCCGTCGGCGCGGTCGCCGCACCGGGCAATTTCTTCTCCTCGGGTCGGCTTCGGATACGCTGCTCCAGCAGTCGTCGGAGTCGCTGACCGGGCGAGTCGTCTACGAGGAGTTGCCCGGTCTCGATGCCCTGGAGGTCGGAAGCGGGCGCGATTCCCTCTGGATTCGCGGCGGCTTCCCCGACGCCTTCACAGCCCAGCGTGACGCGGCCAGTGCCCGCTGGCGAATCAACTTCATCCGCACGTACCTGGAGCGCGACGTTCCCCAGTTCGGAGTGCAGGTTCCGGCCGAGACACTGCGGCGTTTCTGGACCATGCTGGCCCACCATCAGGGCGGGCTGCTGAACGCCTCGGAGCTTGCCCGCAGTCTCGGCGTCTCGGTCCCCGCGGTGACGCGCTACGTGGATCTGCTGTCAGACCTGATGCTGGTGCGCCGGCTGCCCGCGTACTTCGCCAACGTCGGCAAGCGCCTCCTAAAGCGCCCCAAGGTTTACATTCGCGACAGCGGGGTCCTGCACTCGCTACTGGACCTTGGCACCCTCGACGACGTACTCTCGCATCCGGTGGCGGGAGCGAGCTAGGAAGGGTTTGTGGTCGAGAACCTGATCGCCGCCGCGCCCTTCGGGACGGACGCCTGGTTCTATCGCACGCGGGCCGGGGCGGAGATCGACCTGCTGCTGCATCTGCCGGACCGCCAGCTGTGGGCAATCGAGATCAAGCGAAGCTCGGCGCCTAGGGCGGCAAGAGGTTTTGAGCTCGCCGCTTCCGACCTAGGGGCCGTGGAGCGGTTCGTGGTCTATCCCGGTTGCGAGCCGTTTCCGCTATCCGAGGCCGCGACCGCGATCCCGCTG
>JAPPBK010000044.1 GCA_026705105.1 Chloroflexota bacterium
TGTCATTCATGGCCGAGAATCCGGCCGGCTGGCACGGCAAGGGGCCGTCGGACGAACAACTCGCCCAGGCGCTGGAGGAGATCGACGGAGGGCTGACATGACGTCGACCGGATGGGCCGCCGTCCCTGAGCCACCGCCGGCCGCAACGCGCGAAGCGTACGGACCGGCCCTGGTCAAGCTGGCCGACGCCGGCTACGACATCGTCGCGCTCGACGCCGACCTCTCCGCCTCGACCGGCGGCAACAAGCTGGCCGGCTCGCATCCCGATCGCTGGTTCACCGTGGGCGCAGCGGAACAGAACCTGATCAGCATCGCGGCGGGACTGGCCTCCACCGGCAAGACGGTCTACGCGGCGTCGTTTGCGGTGTTCATGCCCGGCCACTGCTTCGACCAGATCCGCGTGCAGATTGCGCAACAGCGGATGAACGTGAAGCTCGTCGCCTCGCACGGCGGCATCTCGGTGGGCGAGGACGGCGCCTCGGCCCAGGCAATCGAGGATTTGGCGCTGATGACCTCGCTGCCGGGCATGAACGTGGTCGTGCCCTCGGACGCGGTCGAAGCCGACCAAGCGATCCGCCGCGCCGCCGAGGACGACGAACCCTGGTACATCCGCCTCGGCCGTCCGAAGCTGCCCATCGTGCACCTGCTGGACCCGAGCGTGGATCCGAAACACCAGAGGAACTTCGAGCTTGGGCGAGCCGAGGTCATCTACCTGGAGGACGATGTCACGTTGATCGCCTGCGGGCTGATGCTCGAACCCACCATCCGCGCCGCCGACGCGCTCGCGCAGGAGGGCATCGGCGCGCGGGTGCTCAACATGGCGACAATCAAGCCGCTCGACGATGCGGAAGTGATCCGCGCCGCCGAGCAGACCGGCGCCATCGTTTGCGCGGAGGAACACAACGTGATCGGCGGCCTCGGCTCGGCCGTGGCGCGCACCCTGGCGCGGCACTGCCCCGTGCCGATGGAGCAGGTCGGGATCGAAGACCGCTTCGGTCAGTCAGGGACCTGGACGGCGCTGCTCGAGGAGTACGGTCTGACGTCGGAATCCGTGGTTGCGGCGGCGAAGCGGGCCATCGCGCGGAAGTAGCGGTCGGCTCGGCAAGCGTCCGAAGACGCGATCAGGACAACCAGCTCGCGACTCCGAACAGGTCTTCACACCAGGCCACCTCGCCGTTGAGGCCTTCGGGACGCGGACGGTCGTCTTCTTCGACCAGCACGGCCATCATCCCGGCGGACAAGGCCCCTTCGACATCCGATTGGATGTTGTTGCCGATGTGGACGCACTCGCGAGGTTCGACGCCCAGGTCCCGCGCTGCGTGCAGGAAGATGCCCGGCTCCGGCTTCCAGACGCCGACCTCGCCAGAGATGTAGACGCCGTCGAACTGGCCCTCGAGTCCGGCGCCACGGATCTTCTGGCGTTGCATCGGACCGTCATTGAAGTTCGTGATCAGTCCGATCGGACCGTGGCCGCGGGCCGCCGCGAGGGCATCCGGCCAACCGTGTATGGCTTCGGCGCGATCGCTGCGCTCGTCGCGGTAGACGCGGTTCAACTCCGCGAATTCGTCCTCGCCGACCGCAATCTGCTCAACCGCGAGGCTGCGCCGCATCCACTCCTCGGCGTGCAGCCAGAGCGGCCATTGCCAGTCGTTGTCTTCCATGATCCCGCCGATCACCATCTCGATGTTGTCGGCGAAGGCGGAGGCGGGCTTGCGGTAGAGGCCGAGTTCGATCAGCCTGGCGCCGACGGCGGTACGCGCCTCACGGACGCCGGTCCGCTCACTGATTAGGGTGCCATCGAGGTCGAAGAAGACGGCTGCGAACCGACCGTTGGCGGCGCTCACTCCACATCCTCGTCATCCTCTTCCTCTGCCTCGAGCTCGTCCTGGTAGATCTCGAGCGGCCAGATCGGCCAGTCGAGAAACTGATCGGGCGGGTCCTCGGTCGCGCCCTCCGGATGCTCGACGTCCGGTTCGTGATCGGGCACATAGGTCTGCAGCGGATTGGCTTTGAACTCGATCCCGTCCTCGTGGGTGACGATGTTGGCCAGCGTGTAGCCAATCCAGGCGAGACAGCGGCATTCGAGCCGGAACGAGACGGCGAATCGCCGGCGCATCAACGCCTCTTCGCGGATGAAGTCGTGAAACTCTTCGATCTCTTCGGGCGGCAGCATCACATCGACGTGGCCCTCGAATAGCATCTGCAGCGCATCCGCCGCTTCAGCCTCTTCCTCCGCGTCCTGGACCTCGAGTGACTCGTCAGTCATCTGCGCCTCCCTCTTGCTGCGAATAGACGCCGACTTCCTGGCCGCGCCAGACAGTGACGATCAGATCGTCGCGCAGCGGATCGGCGGTCAGCGCCCAGCGATCGTCGGCGTCGGCGATCACGTCCTGGATGTCCTCTTCCGCCCACGACTCGGGCACGCAGAGCGTGGCGTAGACGAGCGGCGGCGCGAAGTGCAGATCGATCCGACCGCGTGAGCCGGTTTCGTTCTCGATCACATAGCACTCCGAGTGCGCAGTGCGACTCTCGCGTTCGTAGTGGAACATGGACTCAGCGCCTTGGTCTCTCTCGGTGTTCAGCGCACTGTTCAGAGCACGTGGTAGAGGATGAGGTGCTCGCCCAGGACATCGTTGGCAAAGTCGTTGTCGACGTCACGCCAGACCGAATGGATGTGGTTGGCGCCGTTCTGGCGGTTGTCGAACTCGACCAGGAATGCGCCGCCGTGAATCCGATAGTAGTGCGGCTCCCCGTTCTGCACGGGACCGGCCCAGGCGAAGTGCATCCCGTCTCGGCCCGCCGAGGCGATCCGGGCGCGGCGACCGTCCGCCAGTTCAGGCGGGGCCTGATCGACGTAGACATTCACCAACCGCTCGAGCAACGCCCGCTGATCGTCGTCCATCTCCGAGGCAGCCAGCCCCTGATACGCAGGCATCACTGCGCGGGACGCGTTGAAGGTGAGGATGTCCCAGGGCGCTTCCGGATAGATGACCGCTCGTTCGGCCTGCTCGGCGTCGAGCGAGGCCATCAGATCGAATGCGAGGTCCTCGCGCCGGTCGAGGATGCGCAGACCGGCCTGCGGCCCCTGTCTGACCTCGGCCGGATTGGTGCCGAAGAAGAACGGCGTCAGCGAGAGCAGGCCGTCGCCCCAGAGCGAGTAGTTGAGCGAAATGTGGTGTCCCTCGACGCGCCAACCCCATGGCGTCTCGCCGTCCGCCGGGTCGCCGAAGAGCGTCCAGTAGTAGAGCTCGGGGTCGCGCCTGAACGACTTGCGCCCGGCGGCGCGTTCGATCTCGCCCAGGATGACTTCCATGTCGATGATGCCGACCGCTTGTTCGAAGGCGCGCTCGCTCAGCCCCGCCTGCATCAAGGCCAACGCCAGGTCTCGCTGGTCTTGCGACATGTCGCGCAGCGGCAGACCGTGGCGATTGGTCGGCGGGTAGTACCAGAAGATGCGCTCGCCATCCATGAAGTCGTAGATCGTCTTCAGGCGCTGCTCGGCGTCGAGGCTGTTGGCAAAGGCAGTCGCGGCCTGTCGCATTGCGGCGCCGGATTGCGTGGGTGTGGGTCTCTCAGGCATGGTTCGGTCTCTTCATCGTGACGTTTCAGACGGGGCGGGTGTGCCCGTCGCCGCGGATCACCCACTTGTACGAGGTCAGCTCGCGCAGACCCATCGGGCCGCGGGCGTGCAATTTGCCGGTCGAGATGCCGACCTCCGCGCCGAGTCCGAACTGGCCGCCGTCGGTGAACTGGGTCGAGGCATTGACGTAGACGGCCGCCGCGTCGATTTCGCGCAGGAATCGTCGGCCCAGCGCGTCGTCCGAGGTGATCACCGCCTCGGAGTGCCCGCTGCCGTGCTCGGCGATGTGGGCCAGCGCGGCGTCGGCATCGTCGACCACGCCGACCGCGGCCGTGAGCGATAGGAACTCGGTGTCGAAGTCGTCCGGTCCGGCCGGGAGGGTTCGCGCCGGAGTGTTCGCCAATAGCTCGGCCGCGCGCGGATCGGCGCGCAGTTCCACCGGCGTCGGTCCGTCGCCGGCCCAACGGCGGCCCAGTTCCGACAGGAACTGCGGCGCGATCGCTTCGTGGACCAGCATCACGTCGAGCGCGTTGCAGATGCTGACGCGGCGGCGCTTGGCGTTGTCGACGACGGAGAGCGCCATCTCCAGGTCCGCGGCGGCGTCGATGTAGGTGTGGCAGATGCCAACGCCGCCGGCGACGACCGCCATGGTCGCCTGGTTGCGGACGCGGTTGATCAGCGCCTGTCCTCCGCGCGGGACCATCAGGTCGATCAGATCGTTCATCGCCAGCAGTTCGCCGACCAGTGCGCGGTCGGTCGAGCGCACGAGTTGGATCGCGTCAGCGGGCAGGTCATTGTCGTCCAGGGCATCGCGGAGGATGTCGGCGAGGATGCGGTTGGAACGCAGCGCCTCGCGGCCGCCGCGCAACACGGCAGCATTGCCCGACTTGAGGCAGATCGCGCCGATATCGATAGTCACATTGGGACGCGACTCGTAGATCGATGCGATCACGCCGAGCGGGACGCGAATGCGCTCAATCTCCAGACCGTCGTCGGTGGTCGTGCAGTCGATCATCTCACCGACGGGATCGTCCAGCAGAGCCAGATCCTCCAGCGATACGGCCAGGGCCTCAATCCGCTCCGGCGTCAGCGAGAGTCGGTCGATCATTGCCTCGCTCAGGTGACCGCTGGCCTCGGCCACGTCCTCGGCGTTGGCGGCGACGATCTGCGCCGAACGCTCGCGCAGCAACAGGGCCGCGCGATGCAGGACTGCGTCCTTCTGCTCTCGCGAGGCCAGCCCCAGCGCAGGAGCCGCCGCCCGAGCCGCCTCCGCCTGCCGCCGCAACTCGGCCGATGCGTCCACCGCCTGTGCCGTCGCCATGTCACTCGGTCCTGTCCGTTGCTGTTTCTGTCAGTGAGCGTAGTCGCCTCTCCGCGTCAGCGCCGACGTTTGCGTTCTCCCGCGTTGGGCGGATCGCCGGAGCCGATAAAGCTGTACTCATCCGAGGTGACGCCCAACCGCTCTTCGAAGCCGTCGACGATCTCGATCCGGCTGCCCTCGCCCGACTCGCCGCGCGGTCTGAGCTGGTAGACGCCGCCGAGCGAGTGCTCGGGGTTGGAGAGCGAGGAGAGCTTGCCGCGCCAGCTGCGTTCGCGCACGTCTCCGCTGCGGGTCGTCTCGATGTCGACGATGGCGAAACACTCGGTCAGCAACGACCCGCGCGTGGTCCACAACTCCGCCTTGAACTGCCGCCGCCTGCGCATCGTAGTCATTGCCCGCCTCCGTACCGACTCAGCCTAGTCAACCCCGCCCTCATCGCGAACGCTGCGGGGCGAACGTGGCGGCCACTCTTGGATCGGAGCCGGCCAGGCGGCGGATCACGACCGGCCAGATCAGGATCGCGAGGAGCATGAATGCGGCGGCCTCGATCACGACCGAGATCACGCCGCCCTGGATGCCGAACCATTCGAACATGAAGAAGACCTGCAGGCCGGTCACGGGGCCCATACCAATCACCATCGAGAGCACGCCCATGACGCGGCCGCGCATTTCGGCGGGGGTTCGGGTGACGAGCAGGGAGGTCTGCATGATCGCGAAGGCGGAGAAGCCGAAGCCCATGCAGAACGAGATCAGCATCGACAACTCATACCAGGGCGACAGGACCATCCCGGTGACGCAGCATAGGAACCAGGCCGTGCCCGCGTAGTAGATGCGGCCCGACTGTCCCCAACTGCTCCAGCCCGCGATGGCCAGGGCGCTGACGAAGGATCCTGCGCCGACCAGCGCTTCGAGCACGCCGATGCGCAGCTTGTCGACGCCCAGCAGCTCCTGGCCGATGTCGGGCAGGGCCGCGTTGTAGGCGGGGAAGAGCAGGTTGAAGGCGAGCGTGACCATCAGCGTGCCCATCAGCAGCTCGCTGCGGCGGATGTAGCTGAAGCCGTCGCGGATATCGCGCCAGGTCTCGCGAGCGACCTCGCTGAATCCCTCCGCGCCGCCGCTGCGCAGCGGCTTGCGGTAGCTGAGCGTGGAGGCGATGGCGGCCGAGGCGATGAACGCGCAGGCGGTGAACAGGTAGGCCCACTCGGCGCCCAGTTCCTGCAGCAGTCCGGCGCCGATTAGCGGACCGGGAATCCGCACGATCGAGTCGGTCGACCAGTCCAGTCCGACCGCGCGCCCGACCTGGTGGGGCGCGACCACGTCGGCGATCATCGCGCGGCGGGTGGGGAACTCGACCGACCAGACGATGCCGGCGATGAAGACGAAGACCAGCAGCGTCCAGAAGTCGATTCCGACCAGCATCACGTAGGCGGTGAGGACGAAGTACATCACCGAGAGGATCAGCAGTGCGCCGATCCAGATCTTCTTGCGGTCGAAGCGGTCTGCGATCGCGCCGACGAACATGCCGAACAGCAGCCGCGGCAGCATGCGGATGAGAAAGGCGAGCGCGACGAAGCCGGCCGCTTCGGCGAGGTCGCGGGCGAACAGGGTGAGCACCAGCATGTCCAGCCAGCGCACCATGCCGGTGATTGCGCCTGCCGCCCAGACGCGGCGGAAGCCGGTGTTCTGCAGCAATCCGCCGCTGGCGCCGCCCTCGCGATGCCCGATTCGCAGGCTCACCTCGACGCCCGCTACTCCGCAGGGCTCTGCTGCACCTGGAACTCCCGATCGGCTCGCTTGCCCCGATAGACCGTGAGATCAATCGCCCGCCAGACCTGCGGCGTCACCCGGAACAGCATTCGAGGCTCGGTCTGCATGTTGGCGAAGAAGGCGTCGACCGCGTCGTCGTTGGCCGGATCACCGCGACCGACGTACTTCTCGGCCAGCTTGCGCGAAATCGGCCAGATGTCGAAGTCGGGCAGTGTCATCGCCTCGGCCGTGCCGTCGATTTCCACGTGCTGCGCGGGCGGACCCGAGTTCTCGATGCAGTAGGACATGCGCGGATCGTTCATCAGTTGCCGGCACCAGATGCGGCTCAGCGTGCCGGTCAGCCAAAGATGCCCGCGGGGCGGATTGCGCAGCGGGTGCGCGTCGTCGTCGATCTCGCCCTCCCAGAGGAACCAGAGGGGGATCGTGTAGGGCCGCCCGTCCTGCCTGAGCGTCGCCAGCACGCCGCTGAGCGGCTGCTCCATGAACTCCCGCCAGGCATCCGCTCGCATCCGGGGCATGTGTTTTCCTCCGTGGCTCAGTCTGTCACTGGTCGAGAGTACGCCACAACTCCCTCATCCACTCTCCCCCGCAGGCGTGGAGGGATGTACCGACTCCCCGTTCCACTCTCCCCCCGCTCTGCGGGGGGAGATGCCGAAGGCAGAGGGGGGCGCCCGACGCGGCCTCCAGACTGCGCGACGCTACCTCGGATCGAACGACGACAGGTCAATCGCCCGCCACCTCGTCGGGGTCAGCTTGAAGTGCAACTGCGTGATCGAGCCGGTCATCTCGAGGTAACGCTCGACCATTTCGTCGTTGGCCGGATCGCCGCGGCCGACATACTTCTCGACAACGCGGCGCATGAGCGGCGCATGATCGAACTCTTCCTCTGTCAGGCACTCGACCGGCCCATCGAGTCCGATGTGCATGGCGGGCGGACCCTCGACATCGATACAGAGCGATGCCCGCGCGTCACGCTGGAGATGCTTCGCCCAGGTGCTGGTCGTGCGTCCCGAGAACCAGACGTGCCCGCTGGGCGGATTGCCGGCCGGATCCACATCGTCCGGCACCTCGCCCTGCCACAGGAACCAGAGCGGAATCGTATAGGGACTGCCGTCCCGCCGCACGGTCGCCAGCACCGCGGTTGACCGCTGGCCGAGCATCTCCCGCAGCGTGTCAGCGCTCATCTCGTACATCATGCGATCCTCTTCTAGGGCGTCGGCGGCAGACCCAGAAATGTGCGCGCCTCCGACGGCGAGGCCACTGGTCGTCCGACTTCATCGCAGAGGCTGACGGCCTCTTCCAGCAGCTCGGTGTTGGTCGGGGTGCGGTCGCCCTGGTAGAAGTCCTCGAGGCCGACGCGCAGGTGTCCGCCCTTTTCCAGGGCGAGACGGGCGAAGCCCGAGCCGATGCAGTCGCCGCCGAGGATCGCGACCGACCACTCAAGGCCGGTGCCTTCGAGCATCGAGAGGTAGGCGTTGAGACACGGCTCGGTGGGGAACATACCGAAGCCCAGCGGTCCGCGCTCCATGCCGCCGAAGTAGAGCTTGACCAACGAGCCCTGCGGCACCAGACCCTGCGCGTGATAGGCCAGCACGACCCGCAGGAAGCCGGGTTCGAAGATCGAGATTGACGCGCCGCGGCCCATGCGCTGGCACGTCTCGAACATGTAGCGGGCGTCGCGGTAGGTGTTGATGTAGACGTTGTCGGTCGGCGCGGGCAGGCCGTGTTCGTCGGCCGGACCGAGTCCGACGCAGCCGGGATCGATCAGGCCCTGTCCCAGCACGCCGGCCTCGTTGAGCGCCGGCAGGTGCGAATAGCGCACCGCGATCTCCGAGTCGGGTCCGCCCGAGCCCATGGTTGGGTAGAGGATCGTGTCGGGGTGCTGTGACAGCACCTCGCGCCAGGCGTCGATGTAGGGCTGCGGGTTGTGCCAGCCGGCCGTGGTGCGTCCGCCTGGCACGATAACCTGGTCGTCGTTGTGGTTGTGGACGATGGCCGCCCCGGCATCGACGGAGCGGACGGCGTCGGCGGCGATCTCCTCCACCGAGCGTGGGGAGTTCGGATTGCGGGACTTGGGCGTCGCGCCGTTGATCGCGGCTTCAATGACGACCGGTTTGGACATGGCAGGCCTCCAACTCGGCACGCAGTCTAGGCTCTGACGGCGCGCGTCACCTGCATTGGACACCTGGAACGCGCCGACATCAGCCGACAGCACTCAGCCGGTTACATTGACCACATGGCGACCTTCAACCGAATCAACAGGCTGCGCTTCTTCCAGATTTTCCGCCCTCACATCGGCGAGGAAGATGCCGAGCAGTTTGCCGACGCGCTTCAGGACGAATTCTCGCCCGTGGCAACCAAGGATGATTTTGAAGCGCTGCGGGCCGCGATCCGAGCCGACATCACTGAGGCTGTGAACTCCATGCTGTTCAAGTTCACTGCCTTGTGGGCGGCCCTGCTCGCTGCTGCAGTGCTGGTCCTTCGATTCACTTAGTGCTATCTCAGCTCCTCGATCATCTCCGCCAGCTCGGCCATGGCTTGCATTTGCTGGTCGGGGGGCACGTCCCAATTGGGCGTGCGGTAGGCGGGGATGGTGAGGGCGTGGTCGAGGCCGGCTTCCTCGTACTGGCCGAGCGTGTCGACGATCTCGTCGCGTGAGCCGCCGACGACGGCGGGGAATCCGCGCACCGCTTCGGTGTCGCCGTCGAGCAGGACGAGCGGGCCGAGCATCGAGACCTCCAGCTCCTCCATCTCGCGGCCGGCCTGGTCCATCTCTGCCTCGACGATCGCGAGCTCGTCACGGATCTGGTCGGGCGTCGAGGTAATCGTGTGGTAGCCGCTGCCGTAGCGGGCGACGCGGCGGGCGGCGATCCGGCCCTTGCCGCCGACCCAGATCGGCACGTGGGGTTGCTGGAAGCAGGCCGATATCCCGCCCAGGTGGTCGAACTGGCGGAAATGGCCCTCATGCGAGATCGGTTCGCGGTTGACGCCGTGGGTCCAGGCGCTGATCGCGATCGACATCCATTCGTCGGTCATCGCGCCGCGGCGGGTGAACGGCTCACCCTCCAGCCCCAGCGCGGCAAACTCCTCCTCCATCCAACCGACGCCGATGCCGAGCAGCACGCGGCCCTCGGAGAGCTGATCGATCGTCGCAATCGCCTGCGCCTGGTAGAGCGGGTCGCGGTAGGGAATGATCAGCACCGAGGTGCCGATCTGGATCTCCGAGGTGCGGATGGCGACGGCCGACATCACGGCCAGGGGATCCATGATGTCCTGGTGGTAGGCGAAGCCGGCCACGCCGGAGTCGTTGTAGGGATAACGCGACTTGATCGTTGCCGGCATGAAGATGTGGTCATGCACCCAGACCGAGTCGTAGCCGAGCAGCTCTGCGCGCTCGGCGATGTCGATGACATCGTTGATGCCACCGAACTTGCCGGCGGTGCCAAAGTTGCCGATCGGGATTCCGAATCTCATTGTCCCTCTCCTGATTCCAGTCCCTTTGGCGAGGAAGTCGGGTAGGCACAAGGCCTACCCCTACTGGGCGCTGTAGGGGCGACCCTCGTGGTCGCCCTGTGTGCGGCTCGCATCAGGCGAACGCCGGCAGGATCTCGTCCGAGACGAACTGCATGCTGTTCAGGACCCGTTCGACGGTGGTGTCGCCGGTCGGACTGACCATCATCGGCGTGGCAATCAGATGCTCGACGCCGACCCGGCCGAAGGCGAGCAGGTCGGAGGCGATCTGATCGGGCGAGCCGTGCAGCAGCGGACGCTCGTCTTCGTCCAGCGCCGTCTCGGAGGGGCGCATGTTCTGCAGCAACTGGATCTCGAGCTCGTCGGGATCGCGGCGGTCGCGTTCGCAGGCCTGGCGCACGCCGTCCACTTCGATTTCCATGTCTTCGACCGTCTGGAAGGCGGCGTGGAAGCCGTCGCCGTAGCGCGAGGCTCTGCGCCAGGCGTTGATTCCGTTGCCGCCGACCATGATCGGGATCGTGCCGCCGTCCTCTCGCTGCGCTGGTTTGGGATAGGCGCCGACGTTGTGGAACTCGACGAAGTCTCCGTGGAACGAGCAGGGGCCGGGATTGGTCCACATCTCGCGCATTGCGCGCAGGTACTCGTTGGTTACCGCGCCGCGCCGTCGGTAGTGAACCTCGGGCAAGCCGAGGGCGTCGAACTCTTCGCGCATCCAGCCGACGCCCGCGCCCAGCACGATCCGTCCCCCTGAGACCTGGTCGGCGGCGGCCAGCATCTTGGCGACCACGGCCGGGTGGCGGTAGGGGATGACCAGCACCGAGCAGCCAATCTCGACCGACTGCGTCGCCTCGGCGAGGGCGCACATCACGACCAGCGGGTCGAAACACTGGATGGTCGCCGGAGCGGGAAACTCGCCCAGGTCGTTGTAGGGATAGCGGGATTCGATCTGCGTCGGCACGACGATGTGGTCGTTCGTCCAGACCGAGTCGTAGCCCAGGTCCTCGGCCGCTTGCGCGACTTCGATGCAGGCGTTTGGTCCCGACTCATCATTGAATCCGTTCATGTTGCCCACGGTGACGCCGAAGCGCATGAGCTGCCTCCAATCGATGCCTGCCGGGCCGCCAGCCCGCCGTGCGTGCGTTCGCCGTCTGCTGTCCGTGAATGGTAGGCGTTCGTGGATAGACTGAGCATTGGGACGCCGTGAACGCCGGGAGACTTTGGGGGCGACGTGTCACAGTGGGCGAGAGGCGACGGGACGACGAGAGCGGAGCGGCCTGCTGCCGCCCCGGCGCAGGCGTTGCCGGAGCCCGAGCCGCTGCCGACTCCGGCGCTGCCGACGGACTCGCCGCTGGCCGAGTTGCGGAGCGAGATCGGCCGCGTGATCGTCGGCCAGGAAGGCCTGGTCACGCGACTGCTGGTCGCGTTGCTCTGCGACGGGCACTGCCTCGTCGAGGGCGTGCCGGGTCTGGCCAAGTCGCTGACAGTGTCGACCCTGGCGAGCAGTTTGGACGCCTCGTACACGCGCCTGCAGTTCACGCCCGACCTGTTGCCTGCCGATCTGACCGGGTCGGAAATCTACAACGCGGCGGAATCGCGCTTCGAGGTCCGCCAGGGGCCGATCTTCACCAACGTCTTGCTCGCGGACGAGATCAACCGCGCGCCGGCCAAAGTGCAGTCGGCGTTGCTTGAGGCGATGCAGGAGCGGCACGTGTCGATCGGCGGACAGACGTTTCCGCTTCCTTCCCCCTTTCTCGTTCTGGCGACCCAGAACCCGATTGAGCAGGAAGGCACATATCCGCTGCCCGAGGCGCAGCTCGATCGGTTCATGCTCAACGTGCGAGTCAGCTATCCGGGTGAACTGGAAGAGCGAGAGGTGCTGGATCGCACGCTGGTAGGCGAGACATCCGATGTCGCGCCGGTGTTGCGGTTGAGCGATGTGCTCGAGGCGCGAGCGGCGGTCTCGCTGGTGCGGGTCGAACCGCGGTTGCGCGACTACGTGGTGCAACTCGTCCGCGCGACTCGGGCTCCGGGGCGGCTGGTGCGAGAACTGTCCGCGTATGTCGAGTATGGCGCCTCGCCGCGCGCGACGACGGCGCTGGCGATGGGTGCGCGGGCGCTGGCCTGGCTCTCGAGTCGCGACTACGCGACCCCCGACGACGTCAAGGCGATCGCCTTGGATGCGCTGCGGCATCGAATTGTCCTGACCTATGAAGCGGAGGCGGACGAGGTGACCGCCGACGACGTCGTCGCGCAGCTGCTGTCGGCGCTGCCGCTGCCCTGATCCGGGCTGGACTGGTCCCGCAATGGCCTCTCCGCGACATCCCCGCTCTCGCGCTCAGCGAGTCCGAGACTGGCTCGCTCCGCCGGCGGCGGAGGCAAGCGTGGAGGCTCCGTCGCTGGACGACGTGCGGCGAGAGGTGCGGCGGATCGAGATTCGCGCCAGGCGCGCGCTGCGCGAAGCGATGGCCGGCCAGTACCGCACCGCGTTCCGCGGCCGCGGGCTCGAGTTCGCCGAGCTACGCCCCTACAGTCCCGGCGACGATGTCCGAGCGATCGACTGGAAGGCGACCGCACGCCTGCGCACGCCGGTCGTGAGGCGCTACGTGGAGGAGCGTGAACAGACGATCATGTTTCTGATCGATGTCTCAGGATCGATGACGTACGCGGCGAGCGGGGTCTCCGTGCGCGATCGCGCGATCGAGATCGCCGGGGTGTTGGGCATGGCGGCCGCGGCGGCCAACGACCTGGTCGGCATGGCCGCATTCAACACCGATGTCGTGATGTCCGTTGCGCCGAGGAAGGGGTCGAGCCACGTGTTGCGGATGCTCCGCGATCTGCTCCGCCAACCGATCGGCGGACGCACGGAGCTGGCGAGGGCGCTGCGTTACGTCGGGCGAGTGATGCGCAAGCGAGGCGTGGTGATTGTGATTTCCGACTTCGTGGCGACGCATCCCGATCATGTCTGGGAGCCAGCGCTGGCGCAGCTCGCCCGCCGCCACGACGTCGTCGCGATCTGCCTGCGAGATCGACGAGAGGTCGGTCTGGCTGCCGCCAACGCCGCGGGGCTGGTGCAGTGGGGCGGCTCGGAGCGCGGCGACACGCTGTTGGCCGATGTTCCGACTGCGCAGCGCCAGGAACTTGCGCTGCGCGCCGAGCAGCACGGAATGCTGCAGCGCATCCGCCACTGTGGCTGCGACGCGGTGTTGATCGGCACGAGCGACGATTGGATGCCCACGCTGGTCGGTCTGTTTCACCAGCGCCGGAGCCGGCAATGATCCGGCTGTTGACCGTCTTGGCTGCGCTCTGGCTGAGCGGTGTCGCGGTGCTTGCCCAGGATCCGAGTGTGGATGTCGAGGTCGAGCCGTTCGTCGGACTGACGGTGGGCGACCAAGTGTCGGTACGCGTCACGATCGCGCACGAAGCCGGCGAGCGAGTGGTCCTGGAGCAATCGCTGGTCGACCTGGGCGGCGTGGAGCCGGCGGCGCCGGTGATTACGGAGATCGATGAGACCCGCACACTGATCGTCTTCCGGACTCGATCGTTTACGACGGGCGAGTTTCCGGTGGAGCTGCCACCGATCCCGATCCGCGGCGTCGAGGGAGAAATTCGCGAGCTGGCCGTCGGTCCGGTGTTGATCACCGTGGGCTCGGTGCTGACGGAAGACACGCAGCCTCGACCGAACACCGCTCCGGACTTGATCGAGGGCGAGCGGCGCACGTTCACGCCCTGGATCGTCGCCATCATCGGCGTCGGCATTGGATTTGTCGTTGCGCGAACGGTGCGTCGGTGGAAGCGACGCGCGCCCGCCGCGGCGTCGGCGCAACCGACCTCCGCCGACATGCCGCGACCGGTCGCGTTGGCGATGGATGAATCGCGGGATCCGGCTGAGCAATGCCGACAGCTCGCGGCCTCGGTGCGCGGTCGGTTGAGCGCCGACTGGTCGCTCCCGGCGAGTGCGCTGACGGCCTCGGAGATCGGCCCCGCGCTGTCGGCGGCCGGAGCGTCGGGCGTCGTCGTGCTGCGTGTCACGCGGCTGCTCGAGGCATGCGATCGAGTTCAGTTCGGCGGTGAGCAACCGACGCCCGAACGTCTTCGCCGCTACCGGCAGCTCGCTGAGGCTATCTGGGAGGACGATGCCTCGTCATGAGACTGGATGATCCCGCGCTGCTTGCCCTGCTGCTGTTGCTGATTCCGTACGCCTGGCTGCTGCGGCGCGAGGCGCGGCAGCCGCGGCCCAGGTACCTCTTGCCGCAGCTCTTCGGCGCGCCGCCGATCGCGGGGGCGGGCAGCCGCCGTTTGCGCGCGCTGCCGTTCCTCGGCCTGTTGCGGGCGGTGGCGTTGATCCTGATCGTCGTCGCCGTCGCGCGACCGCAGGCGACGACAGTCGAGGCAGTGCGGCCGGCCGAGGGCATCGACATCGTGCTCGTGATTGACGCCTCAACCTCGATGGCGTTTTCGCGCATTTCCGAAGCCGAATCGCGCATGGAAGCCGCTCGCCGCGTCGCACAGGATTTCGTCGCCGAACGCAAGGCGAGCGGAGCGGACCGGATTGGCCTGGTCATGTTCCAACGCCGTCCGCTGGTGCTGAGCCCGTTGACGCTCGACCTCGATGCGATCGACGAGATGATCGCAGTCTCGGTGCGCAGCGGGTTGATTCCCGACGGGACTGCGCTGGGCGTGGCCACGATGGAGGCGATCGACCTGTTGCGCGGTTCGGATGCCGCCTCGCGAATCGTCGTCGTGTTGACCGACGGGGAGAACAACGTGCCGGATATCACGCCGAACCAGGCGGCGGCGGTGGCGCGGGCCGTCGGCGTGCGCCTCTACACGATCGGTCTGCCGACCCAGGTCCGGCAGGTCGGAGTCGCACTTAACGAGTTGACCCTGGTCTACATGGCCGACGAGACCGGCGGCGTGTACTTCCGCGCAACCGATTTCCGCGAGTTGTCCGACGCCTACCAGTCAATCTCGGACCTGGAGCGGGAGCGGGTCGGGGAAGAGCGGTTTCTGACCACCCGAGAGCTGGGGCCGTGGCTGCTGCTGGCGGCCGGGTTGATGATCGCGCTTGAGCTCGCGCTGCGTGCTACGCGCTGGCGGAGGCTGCCCTGATGGCGCTCGGAGCTCCCGCGATGCTGGCCTTGCTCGCCCTGGTCCCGGCCGCCGTCGCGGCCTGGTGGTGGCTCTGGCGGGCGCGCAGATTGCACCGGGTCGCGGTCGGCTCGGCCGTCGATGGACACAGGCGCGGAGTGGGGATCTCCCGGTTGTTGCTGGTGCTGGCCCTGGCGCTGATTGGCGTGGCGGCGGCTCGCCCGATGTGGAGTCCGGGCGCGCAGACGCTCGGTCGTCCCGACTTTGCGCTCGTGATCGCCCTGGATGTTTCGCTCAGCATGGCGGCGGAGGATGTCGGTGAGGAGTTGGGCGAGCCGGTCAGCCGGTTCACCGCGGCGCAGGCCGAGATTCACCGCCTGATTGACGGGCGACGAGGTGATCGGATCGGGCTGGTGGTCTTCGCCGGTGATGCGTTCCTTCGCTTTCCCCTGACCCGCGATCACGAGGCGGCGCTGGAAGTCTTGTCGGCGCTGCAACCCGGCGAGGCGCTGGCGCGTCCCGGCTCCGACATCGGCTCGGCGATTGCGCTGGCCACGGAGACGATCATGCGCGCAGCCGGCGCCGACGCCGCGGAGTCAGTCGCGGGGGCCATCGCCGTCGTCAGCGACGGCGAAGAGCTGCTCAACGACGCAGCAGGCGTAGACGCTGCTACGGCCGCACAAGCGGCGCAGGAGCTCGGACTCCAGGTCTTCACCCTTGGCGTCGGTTCGCGGCAGGGCGCCAACATCCCGCTGCGCCGCTCGGTCGCGGTGAAGGTCGATCCGCGCAGCGGTTCGCCCGTGGTGACCAGGCTCGACGACGAGCGTCTGCGAGAGGTGGCTGCTGCGGGCGGAGGACGCTACGTGGAGCTGGATTCGCCGGGCGCGATATCGAGCATGAACTCCGACCTGGCGGCGATTGATCAGGTACGCGAGGTGATAGTGGTGGAGTCGAGCCTGGCCGAGCAGTTTCAGTGGTTTGCCGGAGCAGCCGTCATTGCGCTGTTGCTGGCCGCCTGCGCCCGGGTGTTCGGCTGGACGTTCGGTCGCGGCCGCGGCCTGGTTTCGCTGGGGGCGTTGATTGGCCTGGCGGTGTTCGCGGGGGCCTGCGCCGGAACGAGCGTCGAGCAGACGAACCGCGAAGGTGTGATGCGCTACGAGGCAGGCGAATATCGCGGGGCGCTCGAGCAATGGCGCGAGGGGCAACGGCTTGCCCGCCGCACGGAGGCGGGCGTCGATCCGCGCCTGCATCTCAATGCCGGTCGGGCGTTGCACCGGTTGGGGGAGTTCGAGCGCGCGGAGACGGAGACGCTCTCGGCGCTGCGCGCGGACGAGGCCGGTCTTCGCGCCATCGCCTGGTTCCACGCCGGCAATCATCGCTGGGCGAGCAACGACTTGCTCGGCGCTCGTGCCGCGTTCATCGAGGCACTGCGCGAGGCGCCCACCATGCTTGACGCCAAGATCAACCTTGAGCTGGTGACGGGCATCCTGCAATCGCTTGAGCAGGACTTGGACTCAGAGACTTCCGACCAATCCGGCAGCGAAGGACAGGCAGGAGAGCCCGTGAGTTCGGAGCCTGGGCAGCAAGCACAGGCAGAGCCGGCGGCAACCGGTGAGCAGAGTTCCGACCCGGGAGCTGGTTCACCGGGCGAGGCATCCGAGGCTCCGTTGCCGGGCCAGGGCGGAGGGACGCGACCGACAACGCCCAGCTTCTCCGAAGCGGGCACGCTGAGCGAGCGCCGCGATCAGGCCTGGCAAGACCTGGAAGCCGCGCTGGATGAGCTGCCGCTGGAGAACGCCAGCCTCGACCAAGCGCTGGCGGTGCTCGACGCATTGCGCGCAGTGCCGGGCGAGCCGCTCGCCGCGGGGCGCCTCGACCTGGGTGAACAACTGCTTGACTGGTAGCGGCGCGGCTCAGTCGCCCGCTGGAGCCGGAGCTGCGGAGTCGAGCTCGTCGTCGGTCGACGCGGGCGGCCGCACGGGGAGGCGCAGCGCGACACGGATCATCGACGAGCGCAGGCGCTTCCAGTTGTCGATGGTCGCCGCCTGTTGTTCGTCGCTCAGTGCTTTGCGTCCGAATCGTGTGGCGGTGTACTGGCTAGCCAGATCGATCGCCAGATCACCCAGCCCGAGTCGAGTGTCGATTGCCCGCGCGTGCTCCTGGGGCGTGGTGGACGGATCGGCGCGCACCCCGATCCAGCGCGCCAGCCGCGCGGCCGAGACCCACAGTCGGGCCGTCGGCTCCAGCCCGCGCAGCGACAGCCACCAGGCGATTCTCAAGAGCAACAGCGCGGCAACGAGGATCGAAGCGCCGATCGTCGGTCCCAGCCAGTACCAGCGACTGGCGCCCTGCGCCAACAAGGCGTCCTTGCCCGGAATCGTGCCGTCGGCGAGATACTGGAGGATGTCCGTCAGATCCAGGTCGGACAGCGGGTCGCCGCCGGCGCCGGGACGCAGATCAAAGCGTGGGGTTGTGAGCCGCTGCGCCGCGATCCGCCGCGCGCCCGCCCCGCCGCCGGCGATCGAGGCGAGCGTCTCGTCGGCCGAGGTGCTCGGTGTCGGATCGAAATCGACCCAGCCGTAGTTGGGGAAATAGACCTCGACCCAGGCATAGGAGTCATGCCCGCGCACGATGTAGTTTTGCGTGCGCTCGTCGTAGTTGTTGGCGCTGAGGACGAATCCGGTGGCGATCCGGGCCGGGACGCCGGCAACCCGCAAGAGGACGACCATCGAGGAGGCGTGATAGTCGTAGTAGCCGCCGATCGGCAGGCCGTCCTCCTGGTTCTCGAACAGGAACCAGTAGACGGCGTCCGACTTGGCCGGCGGCAACTCGATCTCGGTGGTCAAGGGATACAGCGGCACCGGCTCGCCGTCGTCGTCGCGGACGATGCGGCCGTCCTCGTCGACTGCGGGCGCAGAGCGTAGATAGGTCTCGACGGCGGCGGCGATTGAGTACGGGTTATAGCCGCCGTCGCTGCGTTCGGGATCGGCGGCGAGGGCGAAACTGTCGGCGATTGAACTCAACAAGCGGTCGAGATTGGCCCGTTCTTCCTCCTCGTACTCCGGCAGTTGCAGGAACGTCTCGGTCACCCAGAGCGGATAGTCGTCGCCGGCCGTGGCCAGCGCTTCCTCGTTCGCGCCCGACACCGTGCCGGTGATTTGATAGGTGAAGCCGGCTCGGACCCGTCGCTGCAGCGGACGCAGCGAAAGGACATCGGTCTCTTCCGGATCTGAACGCAGCATCAGTCCAACGGGCAGGCCGCTGGCGGAATCCACGTCGACGTCGATCAGCGAGTACTGGACTGGCACATAGGTCGCGACCTCATCCGCCGAAGGAGAGTCAATCTCGTCGTCGGGATCGACGTTGCCTGCGGCGATCCGATCGGCGATGGCGTCCAGCGCCGGTTCCAGATCGGTGCCGGAGAAGCGCGCGGTGTCGGAAAAGTCAACCTCGAAGTCGACCGAGGCGAGCGTGTCGACCCGCGTGTCCTTGTTCGCCAGCACCGGCGCGCCGAACGAGAACAGCACCGCCGGCGATCGCTCGACGGAGATCTGCGCCGCGACCGGGCGGCGGTCGAGGTAGTCGGAGGTCACGACCGTGGCTTCGTTGGCGATTGAGGTCTCGTCGGTCGGCTCGGATCCGCTGATCGGTTCCAGTTCGCGCACGGTTCTGGAGGTTGAGGGAGATTGCCGCCAACCGCGGCCGGTGTACTCGTCGTAGACCGCGCCGCGCAGCAGCCCCGGTTCGGTTGCGGCGGCGCGCATGATGATGGCGTCGCCGGGATCGATGTCGCCCTGCATTACGAGGAAGTCGTCGAACGAATGGACCGGGACGCCGCGCCGCGAGTCGATACCGCTGAACAGGCGGCGAAAGTCGTCGTTGAGCCCTTCGAACGGCTCGGCGATCGCCGCCCAGGCGTCTTCCAATGCTTGCGACTCGTCGGGACGGGGAATCACGCGGGACAGCGTCAGCAGGAGCACCACGGCAAGCATCGTCGCGCCGAGAAACGAGAGCGAGATCCAGTCGGGATAGGCCGAGCCCTGGCTGCGCCAGCGATCCATGCGGCGCAGCAAGGAGGCGCGCATCAGCAGCAGCATCGCGCCGGTCAGGAAGAAGCCGTAGGAGAGGTTCCACTGACGGTCGGAGAGATAGGACACGTTGACGGCGAGCAGCGCGCCGAGCAGGATCATCGCGACCCAGGGATTGCGCCAGCGGGCCACGGCGTACGCGCCGAGGAAGGAGGCGACGAACACAAAGACATCGGTGAAGAAGACGAAGGGCAGGTTGTCGGTGGTCAGGCCGGAACTGAATGCCTGGTTGAACCAATCCTGGAAGCGGAAACCGAAGTCGGTGAATCGATCCCAGAACAGCGGTTGCCCGCCCAGGGTTTCGAGTTGCGTGATCTGGGCCATGATGATCAGGCCGCCGACCACGAAGCCGATCAGCATGGCGCCGATGACGCGGATGCGGCGCGTGCGTCCCATGATCAGGGCGAGCAGCACGCCGGCCGTTGCCGTGACGCGCAGGTCGGGCATGTCCTCGACCCAGTTTGCGATGTAGATACTGTTGGCCGTCGAGAGCGCGACGAGGAGCAGGATGCCGAAGGTGATCGTGGCTTCCAGCGCCCGCTGCGTCGGCGAGAACACCCGAGTCTCGCCCGAGACGACCACGGTCTCCTCCGAGGATCGCCGCGCGAAGAAGCTGCGTTCGGCCTCGGCCGCGAGCGTTACGGGTTGTTCCGGAGGTGGGGGCGGCGGCTGGCGGTTCACTGCACCGCCGCCTGTTCATCAACCAACTCCGCATCGTCACCGGCCTCGGAGCGGACCCCTTGAGTCATGTCCTCAAGCTCCATCTGTGAGGCCGCCGACTGCGAGGTGGCGCCGCCATTGGTTCCGCCGCCGGCGAGATCGGCGGAGGCCGCCGGGCCGCTCATCAGCGGACCGCCGGGAATCTGTCCGACCATGACGGCAGGGATGTAGTCGCCCTGTCGGACGACGTTGACCTGGACGCCGAGCGCGCGAAGCTCGGCTGCGGTGCCCACGGCGCCGGCGCGGCCGCCCCACGATTCGAGGTCGAGCAGGGCGACCGCGACCTTGACCCCGCGCTGGGTCAGCGTGCGTATGGCGCCTTGCCAGCGAGGATCGGTTGACGCAGTGACCACGATCACGGTGGTGTGCCGGCCCCAGCGGCGCGACTGTTGATAGAGGATCGAGGCGACCGGCACCGAGCCGATCGGTTGCGCGACGGCCAGCGACTCGAGGATGCGGCCGAAATGCTGGGAGCCGCGATCGGGCTCGATCACGTCCAGTCGATCGCCAAACATCATCAACCCGACCGAACGGCTCTGATTGATGAACAGGCGAACCACCGATGCGGCGACGGTCACGGCGGTCTCGATCGTGGCATCGTCGCCGGACCCGATGTGGTCCTGGCTGGAGAGATCGAGCACGACCCAGAGATGCGAGGCCGGGTCGAGTTCGAACGTCTTCACCTTGAGCGACCCGGTGCGCAGACTGCTCTTCCAGTGGATG
>JAPPBK010000255.1 GCA_026705105.1 Chloroflexota bacterium
AGCCGTTGCGCGGCGTCGTCACCGTCAGGGGTTGCGTCGTAGGCACAGAAGATTCGGCGGGGGTTCCAGGCCTCGATCCAGGATGGGATCGTTGCGGAGACGGCACCGGCGGAGATCGCGGCACATCCCTCGCGCTTGACCGGCACGAGCTGGAGGGAGAGGGTCGACAGTGCGTCGATGGCGCTCTTTGCGATGAGCACGGAGGGCGGCCACCCGGCCCCCCAGGACATCCAGAAGCTTCCGGGGGTGAGCGGGGACGGCGGCGCTTCTGCGGCAGTGCCCGGCCCTGAACTCTGGCCGCCGATGGGGACGATCTCGGTGCCGGTTTCCTCACCGGCGGCATTTCGGCAGAGGAACACGGCGTTGGCCTGGCGGTCGGCGTAGAGGAGGCCGAGGTCGCGGCACAAGGCGACGAGCACGGGCGAGATGCCGCGCTGGTCGACGAGGTAGCGCTCCACTGCGCGCCACTGACGCTGCGAGCGCGCCGGCTTGGGCGGGTTCGGCACCCGAGGGCAGAGACGGTGGGCCATGCGCCGGGAGTGGCCCCGCAGCTCCGAGAGGAAGGCCAGCGCGTCGGACACGGAACATCCGTTCACATGGACCACCAGGTCGACGGCTCCGGCGCCCCACTCCCCGCAGAGATGGTCGTAGAACATGAAGCCGTTGATGCTGACGACCGATTCGAGGCTCCTCCAGCGTGCGTCGTCTTCGGGGTCGCGGCGGTAGCCGAGGGCGCGGACGATGTCTTCGAGGGGGTAGCTTCGCAGCCCCTCCGCCTGCACGCGGCAATCCCATGGGTGGAGATGCTGCACGGCGACGCTGCCTCAGGCGCCCCCGGTGTCCTGGGAACCGCCCTTGTCGGATCGCCGGCGCTGTTTTGCCTCGCGCCGCCGCCGGCGCTCTGCGCTGCGCTGCTTCTGTCGCTCCGCGGCCTCCTTGCGGCGGTAGGAATCGCCGTCGATGGCGATGATCTCGGCGTTGTGGACGAGGCGGTCGACCAGAGCGACGAGGCAGGCGGCGTTGGGGAAGGCCTCGCCCCATTCGGCGAAGGGGCGGTTGGTGGTGATGATGGTGGAACGCTGCTGCGAGCGGCTTGAGACGATATTGAACAGCAGATCCGCGTGCCGGTTGCTGTAGGACAGGTATCCCACCTCGTCGATCACCAGCAGGTGCTGGCGGGCGTAGAGACGCAGCTTTCGCTGGAGCATGGTGTCGGAGTCGATGGCGGCGAGCTCGCCGAGCATGCTGGCTGCGGTTGCGAAGCGCACGGTGTGCCCTTCGAGGACGGCGCGGTGGGCGATGTTGGCGGCGATCGTCGATTTGCCGACGCCGTTGGGGCCGACCAGGACGACGTTGGCGTGCTCCTTGAGGAACTCCAGGCCCATGAGGTCCTCGATGGCCATGCGGTCGCAGCGGCGCGGCCAGTCCCAGTTGAAGTCGGCGAGCGGCTTGAACTCGCCGAGGCGGGCATCGGCGAGGCGGCGCTTGAGGCTGCGGGCGCGCTTCTCCTCCTCTTCCCAGGCGATGAGCGTGGTCAGCCAGTCGCACTCTGCGACCTCGTCCCAGTGGGCGACGAGGCCGTGCAGGCCGAGCGCGCGGGCCCGGTCCATGAGACTGTCGGTCATTCTTCGCTGTCCTCCTCCTCGGCCTCGCCCGCCAGCCCGTCGTATCCCGTCAGGTCGTGGTCGCGGACGGCGATGCCGCGCACGCGCGGGTCCTCGGGCAACTCGACCGGGATGGGCGGGGGCTTGTTCTGCTGTTCGCGGCGCCTCGTCAGGCTCAGGCGCACGGCGTTGGAATGGGGGACGCCGCGCTTGAGCGCCTCGTCGATGCCCGCCTCGAGCTCGGCGGCGCCGTACTCGTCGAGCAGGCGCAGCAGGGCACCGACGATGGGGCCGAGATGGCCGCCGCGCTTGGCGGCCTCGTCAAGCAGCCGCTCGCTGTTGGGCGCGGCCTGGATCAGCCGGTCCTGCGCGCGAAGGCGCCGGGCCTGAGCCTTCTTCTTGACGAGTTCGGCGATGTGCTCCGGAACCTCGATGCAGGCGCCCTTGTCGAAGCTGCGCCGGTGGGTGGCGATGACGTCCGTGCCGTCGATGATGCGCACTTCGTCCGGGGTCGCCATGACCACGAGGGTGCGGCGCGCATGGGTATGAGGGACGCTATAGTCGTTCTTGTCGAACCTGGCGTAGGGCGTCTTGCCGATGACGACCTCGACCCTCTCGTCGACGGGGAAGCGGTCGCCGGGCAGCGCGAGCAGGGAGCCGCGCTCCTTCTCGAAGGCTTCGCGCACGGTGATGGAGCCGTCCTCGGGCCAGGGGCGGTCGGCGGCGATGCCCTCGCACCAGGCCTCGGCCTGGGCGTTGAGATCGTCGATGTCGCGCCACTGGCGGGCAGCGAAGAAGCTGTCGCGGATGTAGCGTATGGCCCTCTCGACCCGCCCCTTCTCATTGCCGCGCGCGATCGCGACGGGCCGCGCCAGGAAGTGGTAGTGGGCGGCGAAGTCGAGGAAGCGGGGATTGAAGCGGATCGCGGTCCCGCGCCGCTCCAGCACGACGCTCTTGAGGTTGTCGCACCAGATCTCGCGAGGCACCCCCTGCCAGGCCTCGAAGGCGTCGATGTGGCCGCGCAGGAAGTTGTTCATGACCGCGCCCATGTAGAAGCGCAGGAAGATGCGGCGCGAGTAGCTGAGCACCATCACGAAGCCCATCAACGGGCGCTCCGCGCGCCCGATCTTCACCGTGCCGAAGTGGGCCCAGTCGACCTGGGCCTGCTGAAGATGGACTTCCTGGGGCTGCGGACGCTGTCGATCATC
>JAPPBK010000195.1 GCA_026705105.1 Chloroflexota bacterium
GTAGTAGTGGGCACGTAGTATGCGAGCATCATCGTCAGCTGCGATCATGCCATCGGGATCCGTCATCGCTTCTCTAAACGCCTCGCGATCCCCGGACGTGGGCCAGAGCTTGAACCGAGTGTCAGGATCAGCCTTGTCCCGTGAGCGTCGCTTGTTCTCTATGAGGTCGTGCAGCTCATCAGCAGGGTCATCAGTTTCAGCAGGGTGGTTGCGAATCGCATACTCGCTGGCATCCAAAAGGACCTGCATCGTAAGCAGTCGCTGTTGGCCGTCGATCACGATCCAGCGCGGAAGTTCACCAGGTGCAGTCTGTCGCTGCTGCAGGACGATCGCTCCCAGGAAGTGTCCAGCCTCCGGTGCGAGTCGGTCTTCCATGTGCGAATCGGCGACCTCCGCGACATCGTCCCAAAGCAACGCCCATTGGTCTTCCCAGCTGTAAGGACGCTGGTAGATCGGAATCTCATACCTGCCCGGCGCGTGGAAGAGTTCGTGCGTAGTCCGAACGTCTGCCTTCATGGTGTCCTCACACTAGCCAACGTGTCTATCGCGGCAGGCCCAGACCACGCGTTGCGATGATGTTTCGCATGATCTCCGACGTGCCGGCGGCAATCGTCAACGGGACCGAGTTGAGGTACTCGTCAGGCATCCGACCGTGCAGCGGGGCGTGGGTCTGCTCGCCCGAGAGCGCGCCGCCGAGGCCGAACATGTTGATCATCCCGGCCAGGCGTTGATTGATCATCGTGCCGTAGAGCTTGGACATCGAGGCCTCGTGGTTGGGGACCAGGCCCTGCGACTGCATCCAGGCGACGCGGTAGGCGAGCCAGCGGCCGACGGTGAACTCGATGTTCAGGTCGGCCAGCCGATGCCGGATGCGCGGGTCCTCGTCCGGACGGCGGCCGTCGGGGCCGGGCTGGCTGGCCAGGTCGGTTAGCTCGCCCAGCAGGCGAACGCCCGAGACGACGCGCGAGATGCCCGAACGCTCGAAGTCGAGCGTGGTCGTGGCCACGTACCAGCCGCGGTTCTCCTCGCCGACCCGGTTCTTGGCCGGCACCCGCACGTCCTCGAAGAAGACCTCGTTGAAGTGGTGCCGGTTGGCCATGTTGACCAGCGGTCGCACGGTAATGCCCGGCGTCTTCATGTCGACCAGGAAGAACGAGATGCCGCGGTGCTTGGGCGCGTCCGGTTCGGTCCGGGCGAGCATGAAGATGTAGTCGGCGTGCTGCGCGCCTGAGGTCCAGATCTTCTGCCCGTTGATGATGTAGTCGTCGCCGTCGCGCTGCGCGCGCGTCTGCAGCGAGGCCAGGTCCGAGCCCGAGCCCGGCTCGGAGAATCCCTGGCACCACTGGATGTCGGCCGAGCGGATGCGGGGCAGGAAGAACTCCTTCTGCTCGTCCGAGCCGTACATGATCACGGTCGGCCCGACCCGGTCGACGCCCTGGTTGTAGACCGGCGCGCGATGGTGGGCCATCGTCTCGTTGAACATCGCCTGGCGGATCGGTCCCGCGCCGGCGCCGCCGTGCTCCTGCGGCCAGCCCAGGGTCAGCCAGCCGCGTTCGGCCAGCGCCCTGTGAAAGCCGCGGGTGAACTCCCAGCGCTCGCGGTTGGCCGCGCCGTCCTCGGCCGGCCCCTCAGAGAGGTCCGCCCAGCCCGGCGGCAACTGCTCGCCGAGGAAGTCCAGCACTTCCTCGCGAAACGCCACGTCCTCAGCCGAGAATTTGAAGTCCATGTCAACACGCTCCCATGCGTCGTCATTCCCGCGCAGGCGGGAATCTCATGCGGTCAGATTACTAGAGGCGTCGCCCAGTCCCCTTACACTCTCCTCCATGACCGATACCCGACCCGGCCCGCTGGCCAACGTCCGAGTCGTTGACCTTACCGACGACCGTGCGATCTACGCGGGCAAGCTGCTTGGCGATCTGGGCGCGGAGGTGATCCGGGTCGAGCCCGACGGCGGCGACCCGCTGCGCGAGCGCGCTCCGTTCCACGCCAACGGCTACTCGCTCTGGCACGCATTCTTCGCCAGCTCTCGCACCTTCTCGAGCGGCGACTCGGACGCGGTAGCTAACCTGGCCGCTTCCGCCGAGATTGTGCTCGATTGCGAGCGCCTGCCGGATCCGGAGGCGCTGTTGGCGGCTCACCCGTCGCTGGTGATCGTCGATGTCAGTTCGTTCGGACGCTCCGGTCCCTGGCGGGACTACTTGGCTCCGGGCATCGTCGCCGAGGCGCTGGGCGGCGTCGCGGCCACCTCGGGCGATGTCGACACGCCGCCGCTCAAGCTCTACGGCGATCAGTACGCCTTTGTGGCCGGAACCTACGCCGCGATCGGGGCGCTCGCGGCGCTGCGCCACGCGCGCGAGACGGGCGAAGGACAGATCGTTCGACTCAGCGTCCACGAAGCGCTGGGCACCATCCTCGAGCACGTGCTGATGTGGGCCTGGCACCACGAGCAGGTGCCGTTCGCCAACGGCCCGGTGCTGCCGCGACGCGGCTCGCTGCACTGGTCCAACGCCTATGTCGTGATGCAGGCCCTGGGCGGTTCGATCATGATCACGCCGACGCCCGACTTCTCCCGTCAGGTCGCCTGGCTGGTTGAGGAGGGCTTGGGCCTGGAGCTGCTGGACGAGCGCTTCAGCGACCCGGCCAACGTGGCCGAGATGATCCAGCTGACGATGCAGACGCTGCGCGACTGGGTCGCCGGCAAGGAGGTCGAGCCGTTCTTCCACGAGGCCCAGGCGCGGCACCATCCCTACGGCTGGGTGATGACCACGCCTGAGGTTGCGGCCAACCCACAGCTCGAAGCGAG
>JAPPBK010000096.1 GCA_026705105.1 Chloroflexota bacterium
GCCCTGTTCGACCAGCGCGCCCTCGTCGAAGAAAACCAGCCGGTCGGCGACCTCGCGGGCGAATCCCATCTCGTGCGTGACCACGATCATCGTCATGCCCGACTCGGCCAGCTCCTGCATCACGTCGAGCACTTCTTTAATCATCTCCGGGTCGAGCGCCGACGTGGGTTCGTCGAAGAGCATGATCTTGGGTTGCATGGCGAGCGCGCGGGCAATCGCGACGCGTTGCTGCTGGCCGCCGGAGAGCTGGGCGGGGAACTTGTCGGCCTGTTCGGGAATGCCGACCCGCTCTAGCAGTTGCATGGCCAACGCCTCGGCCTCGAGCTTGGGCATGTGGCGCACTTTCTGCGGGCCGAGCGTGATGTTGCTCAGGACCGAGAGGTGGGGGAACAGGTTGAACTGCTGGAAGACCATGCCGACTTCTGAGCGGATCGCCTGCATTGCCCGCACGTCTTCATTCAGTTCAATCCCGTCGATCACAATCCGACCGGCGTCGTGCTCTTCGAGTCGATTGAGGCAGCGGATGTAGGTCGACTTGCCCGATCCGGAAGGCCCGAGGATGACAACGATCTCCTCCTCTTTGATGTTGAGCGAGACATTGTCGAGCGCCTGGAAATCGCCGAACCACTTGTCGACGTGCTCGGTGACGATCATGTCGCGGGCGTTGGCCAGACGCGGGGAGAGTTCCTCGGGCTCCGCATTGGGCGCGCGGTCGGCGGTCGATTTGGGCGGAGCTGACTGGGCAATATTCACGTCTTCGGTCGTCATTGTCGGCTCCTGATTGGGCGTCTGCTTTCAGGCACATAGTACCGCCAACGGCTTGAAGGCCAGACAATGAGCCAATGCCAAACGTGCGAAGGGCCATTAGGGTCGTCGAGAAGGATGGTTGGTACCTCGTAGGCCAACGAGGCAGCCACAGACAGTTCAAACACCCGACAAAGCCGGGCAGAGTGACGATTCCCGGACATCCATCCGACGATCTGAAGATCAAGACCTGGAAGAGTATTCTGGACCAAGCTGGCCTCAAGGAGGAGGAGGAAGCGCGATGAAGTACGTCGTCGTGTTTGAGAAGGCACAGAACAACTGGTGTGCGTTTGTGCCAGACTTGCCCGGTTGCGTGGCCACGGGTGAGACTTTCGAAGAGACGAAGGAGATGATTCGCGAGGCAATCGAGTTTCACATTGAGTCGTACGTCGAGGACGACGAGGAGATTCCCCATCACTCCTGCGTGGACGCGGCTGTCGTTGAAGTGAAGATTCCTGAGGGCGCTCGGTTTGCGGAGCCTGAGTATCCGTTGTGGGATAAGGAAGAAGTTGACGAGGACTACGAGAGTCCCGCGCTGAGTCAGACAGCAGAGGTCGCGGACTGAGGGACTAGCGTTCGCCGACGCCCTGGGCGCGCTCGACCCGCTGCGAGATGCGGGACATCATGAACGCGACGACCCAGAAGATCACGGCGACAAAGACGTAGGCCTCGATCCGATCTGGCGTGAACTCGAACTGCGAGATGGCCGAGTCGGCGTTGCCCTTCAACTCTCTCAGCGGCAGGATCACGGTAACCAGCGTGGTGTCCTTCCAGATCGAAATCGCCTGACCGACCATCGGCGGGATTGAGATGCGCAGCGCCTGGGGCATGATGATCAGGCGGGTCCGCTGCCACTGGCTGAGTCCGACGGCCTGACCGGCTTCGTACTGTCCGCGAGGCAACGCCTGCAGCGCACCGCGAATGTACTCGGCCATGTAGGCGCCGGTGAACACGGCCATCACAACCATGGCGCGGATGATCAGGTCGCCGCCGATGATGTCGTCGAGGATGAACAGCGCCACGAAGAGCCAGCCCAGCAACGGCGCGCCGCGCACGATCTCGATGTAGGCCGTGCATGTCCAGGAGATGGTCTTGAGGTTTGAGGCGCGGCCCACGGCCAGCGGAATCCCGATCAGGATGCCGCCGACGATGCCAACCGGCGCGAGGATCAGATTAAGTACGAATCCATCCAGGTGCCGAATACCAACGTCGCCTCCGGCCAACAGGAGCACCAGCACGATCGGCAGGGCAAGAATTAGCAGACCGCCGACGACTCTGACCTGCAAGGTGCGCAGCGGCGAGGTTGCGCGCGGCAGCTGGTAGGTGAGCAGGTAGCCCAGATACATGCAGCCGATCGCGATCAGGAAGTAGACGGTGGACCAGACCGCGGCGCCGCCGTGCGCCATCAGGAAGATGACGAAGCCGCCTGCGAGCAGCACGAACAGGTGATCGCGTCTGCCCAATGAGGACCAGGTCCCGTAAGCCAGGCCGATCAGCCCGAAGACCAGCGCGATGCTGACCCACAGTCTCCAGGCCTCCTCGCGGGGGAAACCGCCGGCGAAGAGCAACCAACGATTGTGAGTGATCACTTCCCAGTTGGCGCCGAAGAACACGAACGCGATGATGCCGACGGTGATCACACCGAGCACGGCGGCAGCCAGCGCCGTGAGCAGCGTGCCCCTCCAGGAAGGGAACAGGTTTCTGCGCACCCACTCGCGGGCGCGGACTGAGCGGGGCCGCCGCGCCCGCTCGCGATGCGGGGGCAGTACGATTCGGCGCTGGCCGCCGGGGGGCGGCAATGGTTGCTGTTCGGGACGCGGGATGGGCGGCAGTTCTGACATCTTGCCCCCACTCACACGCCGACCCGCGTGACGCGGGAGTTGATGAAGTTCATCACGGCGGAGATCACCAGAGAGATCAACATGTACGTGACGATGATCACGAAGAACATCTCCAGCGCGTGGCCGGCTTTGTTCTGAATGATTCCGGC
>JAPPBK010000348.1 GCA_026705105.1 Chloroflexota bacterium
GGTCGCCGGTGCCGGAGAACACTGCTCCGTAGTCGTCGATCCAGTCATCGGCAGCCAACCGGAGGGCGTCGGCGATCACCGTAGCCAGTGCAGTGAGGTACTGGCCATAGGCCCCGTCGCCGGATCGCAGACGCTCCAGGACGTCTTCGCTCTCGTCAAACAGTAGGTACTCCAGAGTGCTGAGTCCTCGCTGATCGGCGGCGAAGGTCTCTCGTACGTCTTCGGCAGAGATGCTCGTCCTGGTGAGCGCGGCGAGGATCTTCTCTTCGTCAATCGGCCACCACTCGACCTGCGATGCGAGCCGTCGTTCCATGACCGGACCGAACGTGTATGCCTGGATCCTGCTCCAGTTGAGCCGTGCCTCACGCCAGCTATCTCGGGCCGCCTCCAGCCGCCCCGCCGTCGGATCGGAGACCAGGATGCGAGTCCGCTCAGTCATGGCCTCGGCGCTCTCGGCGGCGGCTTCGTACCGAGGGATGATCACCAGTTCGGTCAGCGACTCCGCGACATCGCGGCGGGTGACATCGTTGGAACAGGCCGACAGCGCGAGCGCAACGCCGATCAACAGGATTGAAAGTAGCGCCGTGATCTGCGCTGAGAAGTCAAGAAAACGTGCTGCCATGATGTGTCCGCTCGGAAACTAGAGGGAGTTGATGAAGTCGATCAATGCCTGGCGGTCGTCAGCCGACATGCTGCGGAAGGCCTCGCGCGACGCCTCCGCCTCACCGCCGTGCCAGAGAATCGCCTCGGCAACCCCGCGCGCTCGTCCGTCATGGAGCAAACGCTGGTGATCGTTGACAGCGGGAATCAGGCCGATGCCCCACAACGGCGGCGTGCGCCACTCCGAGCCCGAAGCATCATGGTCGGGTCTGTGGTCGGACAGCTCGGCCCCCATGTCATGCAGCAGCAGGTCGGTGTAGGGCAGGATGACCTGTCCGCTCAGCGCCTCGATCTCGTGATCGCCGGTGGTGAGCTTCGGCACGTGACAGAGGTGGCAACCGGCCGCGAAGAACAGCTCCGCACCGTCCTTGCGAGTCGAGTAGCCGCGCGCCGCAGGCGGCGCCAGGGTCTGGGTGTAGAAGACCACGTCGGCAAGCCGTTCGTCGGATACCTCCGGGTCGCCGCCGGAGATCGCTTCGGCGCAGGCGGTCTGGGCTGCGGGGCAGTTCTGCTCGGCGTGAATGCTTGACGTGATTCCGATGTCGCCAAGAAAGGCATTGGCCGACTGCCGGAGCACGCTGGGCACCGCAGCCTTCCAGCCGAATCGACCAACGACAAACTCGCCGGTGTCGGCGTTCCAGATCATGTGAATGCGGCCCGAGATGCCGTCGCCGTCCTCGTCGTCGGGGTCGGCGAGCAGCTCCATGACCTCGACCGGAATCGCTTCGAGCAGACCGGAGCCAAACACCTGCGGGGCGACGCGCGGGGAGATCAGCAGCTCCTCGTGCGGAGGTCCAAACGCAGGGTCGCCGATCGAGTACTCGGGCTTGAGCAGCGTGTAGGTCTCACCGTCCGCGTACGTTCCCTGAATCTCGATGTACGTGATCACCATGCGTCCCTCGGGCTCGACCCGGTGAATCGCCCGATCCTGGAGCTGGCCGCCATAGACGGGATCCGGCACCGGGCCGCCCTTTGGCGCAGCCAGGCTGCTGGGGGCGTACAGATCGCGGAACTCCTCTGGCAACGACAGCCGGAACAGCAGACCGCGCTCGGGATCGTCGTTTGAAGACGGCGGCCGACCGCGTCCGTCGAGCGCGTGACAGCTGGAACACGACTGCGCATTGAAGGTTGGACCCAGACCGTCGCGCGCTTCCGTCGAGGCCGGCGCGGTGACCCAGTTCTGCTCGAAGAAGCTGTCGCCCAACTCGAAGCGACGGCGCTGCTCTCGGGTCAGATTGCGCGCCGAGAACGAGAACGCGTTGCGGGTGACGTTGATCGCGGTCGTCTCGCCGCCGCTGAACAGGTTTGCGGTGTCGTCGGGCGCGAGACCAAGTGGCCCGCCCTCGACGCCACCGTCGGAACAGACGGTGGAGGCGAGGGCGGTAATCAACAGCGCAAAGAGGATGCCGATGCCCGCGGCGATGGCGCGTCGTCTGGCGGCGTATCGCCGGGGCATGGTTCCCGTTCCGGCCTCAGGTCCTTAGGTCACGTTGATGCTGACGCCGAGCGCCTCGGCGGCGGCGACGATCTTGTCGGTCTGGTCTTCCAGCGACTCGATCGTGGTCAGCACGGCCTGGCGGCCCGCATCTGAGTTGGGCAAATCGGCGATCAAGTGCGCGTCAAACGGCGAGGGTATCGCGGTGGCGTAGGCGACGCTGGCGGCGATCTCCATGGTCAGCTGATCGGCGAGTTCCGGGTCTTCCTGGCGAACCAGGTCGACGATGCCGGGGCCGACCAGCGCGCCGAAGTCGCCCAGCCAGACGTTCTGAATGCCCTTGGCATTGGCGATGATGTCGTTCACCGTGTTGTCCGAGAAACAGGAGTGCTCATCTTCCTGTGAGCGGGCCTCGTAGGCGACGACCATGCGCTCGCCGGCGAGTTCGCCACGCGAGAGTTCGCCGATGCCGGTGATGATCTTGACCAGCGCGTCATCGGTGTCGAGGTCAAGGAACTCGGCGCGGTAGTTGTTCGAGCTGCCCGGCGCCCAGGCGTCAACCATCGACTGCAGGTCGTCGATCAGTAGATCGGTCACGACCATCAAGTAGGTGGCGCGGCGGTCGGCGTTGGCGTTGCTGGTGTAATCCTCAATCGGGCGGTCGCCGGGGCCGTCGGCGTTCATGTCCTGGCC
>JAPPBK010000293.1 GCA_026705105.1 Chloroflexota bacterium
CTTTCGCGGGCGCTACGAGCAGGAAGATCTGATCCAGACTGACGCCGCGCTGAATCACGGAAACTCCGGAGGCATCCTTGTCGACCTGGACGGCAGCATTGTGGGAATGACGGCGGTGATTGCGCGAGAGACCGTGGACGGCGGCTTCGTTGACGGCGTGGGTTTTGCCGTGCAGATCGACGCGGTGTTGGAGGTCGCCCGCGGCATTGCCGAAGATGGCTTCTATCCGCGCCCGAGCTTCGGCGTCGTGCAGGAACGCCTGTTAACGCCGACCGCTGCGGTGCAGCTCGACCTCGCGGTCAGTGAGGGCGCGTTCCTGATTGAGATCGAACGCAACGGCGCATTCGCTCGCGCCGGCATCCGCCCCGGCGACGTGCTGCTCAGCATGAACGGCGTGCCGATCAACGTCGAGACGCCGTATCTCAACGCGCTGGCGCGGCTGGAGCCGCGCGTGCCGGTGCTCGTGCACGTCCATCGCGCCGGCGAGGAGTACCGTCTCAGCATCGCGCCTGATCTGCGTGCGCGATGAGCAGCAGCGAAGGCGGCGGATGGCAGCCGCGACCGGTGCGGAGGCTGGGAGAACAACCCCAGAGGGAGCAGCAGCGCGGCGGGCGGGCGAATCGACCAGCCGATCCCGCGCCGTTCACTCCCGAGCCGGAACTCCCGGCGCCCGAGTTTCCGCTTCCGTCCGAGACCGGCTCGATCGTCAGACCGGATTCTGGGCAGAGGTCCTACAATCGGCAGGCTCCGGCCTCTCGCGGCGGTTCAGGCGTGCTGATCGCGTTGATCCTCGCCGCCCTGCTCGTCGGCGTCGTGATCGTGCTGTTCTTCGAGCCCGGGTTGATCGACGCCAACTTCAACACCGACGGCGATGACGAGTTCCCGGCGTCGAACGTCGAGGGTGTCCAGACATCCCTGTTCGAAGCGCGACTCACCGAACGGCCACCGGAGATCCCCGAGATCCTGGGCGCCGTGTCGCCGGTGTACGAGTTCCGCGTGCCCGAACGGCGGCTGGGGCCGTTCGTGTTCGAGGTCGAGCTCACGAACCCGACGCAGGATCCACGCAACATGGGCGCGTACACGTGGAGCGGCGATGAGTGGACCCGCCTCGGCGACGCAAACTTGAGCAGCGACGGCGCCACGGCACGGATCGAACTGGTGGAAGCACCGGCCAATCTGGTCATCCTTCGCCGCTTGCAATTCCGCGATGTGATCGCGGGGCGTGTGCCCCGGGGCGAAGAACCGCAATCGATCCTGGCCGGTTCGTTGACCCTGGTCCATCCCGACGGCTGGCATCCCGGCGAGGACGGTTCGCTGCTCGGCGGCGTGGAGTTGGTCAATGCGTCGATTCCACAGAATCGCTGGCCGACCGTCTACGCCACCGACGAACAGGCAGACCTGGTCAACGACATTCTCGCGTCGGACAACCTGCGTCGGCAGCACATCGCCAACATCCAGCATGCGATCAAGAGCGGCTTGCACGACGGCGTCGACATTCACTACCTCGATGTATCGCCGGCCTTGCAGTCGCAGTTCACGTCGTTCATCAGCGAGCTGGCGGGCCGTCTCCACCGCGAGGACCGGGGTATCTCGGTGCACATCCCGATCACCGCCGCGGGCGGGGTCGGCGAAGGCGGCTACGACCTCTCCCAGCTCGGCGCGTCGGCGGATTTCATCGTGATCGAGCCGCCGCTCGATCCGACCCTGTTTGAGGCGGCGATCGCTGCATCGCTGCCAACGGTGCTCGAGCGCGTCGAGTCCAGCAAAGTGCTGCTCGCCCTGCCCTCCAACGCCGTCGTCCGGGACGCGAGCGGATTTCGTGAAGTCACCCAGCGGGACGCGCTCGACATCGCCTCGCTGATCAGCATCCGCGAACCAGGGCCGTACCGTCCCGGTATGCGAGTGACGTTGCAGGGCAACTCGATCCTGCTCGACAACCTCGCCGGCGGGCTGCGCTGGGACAGCGTGAACCGGATCGTCACCTTCACCTATCCCGACCAGACCGGATCGGCCGTGACCATCTGGATTCACAATCGATTCAGCGCGGCGTTCCAGCTCCAGGTCGTCTCCGACTATGAGCTGGGCGGTATCTACATCAGCAACGCCTCGGCGGATCCGGGCAATGCCAATCTCTGGCCTGCCGTTGCGGCCTTCTTCGAGTCGGGACTGCCCGACCTGCGCCTGCCCAACGCCATCCTGTTCGACCCGATCTTCAGCGTCGAAGCAGGCCAGCTTTCGGGAGCGAGCGGCGGCGGCTGGCAGTTCTGGGACCTGCCGACGGAACCGGGTGACTACCGCGCCCAACTTGTCGTCTCCGATGGCGACGTGCGCGTCGGCCACGTGATCACCGTGCCCGTGCGCGCCGAAGGGACAGAGTGATGTCCCGGTCCCAGCCGCGGATTGCGGGTGGTGAACTCTCGGGCCGACGCCTGCGTACGCCGGCCAGCGGCACGCGGCCGGCCACTGCGATGATTCGCTCGGCGATCTTTGACCGACCGGACATCGGCGGAGTGGTTGAGGGTGCGCGCGTGCTCGACCTGTACGCGGGCGCCGGATACCTCGGCATCGAGGCGCTCAGCCGCGGCGCCGCTACTGTCGACTTCGTCGAACGCAATGGACCGGCCTGTGCGGTGATCCGACGCAATCTCGATGAGCTCGGCCTCGGCGACCGGGCGCGCGTCCACCGACTGCCGGTGGAGCGCTGCTTTTCGAGGATCCCGCTCGATCCGGACTTGATCTTCATTGATCCGCCCTATCGCGTCGACGCGCGTTCGGTGATTGAGACATTCGTTGAACGGGCTTCGTTGCCCAAGGGATCGATCGCCGTCTGGCGGCGGCAGACCTCGGGCTCGGGAGGGGTGACGCCGCCTCCGTCCCGAATCGGTGACCTAGTGCGGATCGATCAGCGGCGCTATGGTGACGGCGCTATCGATACGTATCGTGCGGAGGCACCGACATGACGATTGCGCTCTACCCAGGCGGATTCGACCCGATCACGAACGGCCACCTCGACATCGTGCAGCGTGCCGCGTCGATGTTCGACGAGGTCGTCATGGCGATCTACCCGCGCTCAAGCGAAACGTTCGACGTCGACGAGCGGCTTGCGCTGATCGAGGGCGCAACCAGACATTGCGACAACGTCCGCGCCGCCAAGTTCACCGGCCTGGTGGTCAACTTTGCCGATGAGGTCGGCGCCAGCGTGCTGGTCCGGGGGATCCGCGCCGTGACCGGCTTCGAGGCCGAGTTCGACATGGCGTTGATGAACAAGAAAATGGCCCCGCACATCGAGTCCGTCTTCCTGATGTCGGGACACGAGCACCTGTTCATTTCGGCGAGCCGGATTCGTGAACTGGCATCGCTTCGGCATCCCGTCAACGATTTGGTCCCGCCCAATGTCGCGGAGGCGTTGACGCAGAAGTACGGACCGCCGCTGCAGCGCTCGGACTGAGCCCCGAACATCGCGATCTCTGCGCTAGAGTCGAACCCAGGGAGATGCGGCGCGGGGCTCTTGGCAGGAGCTCATCATCGACCTGCTTGAACTGATCGAACAGATAGAACAGGCGATCCTGGCGGGTCGCCGCAGCCGGTTCGGGTCCGGTTGGACTGTGGATCGTGAGCAGCTCCTGGATCTGATCGACCGCTTGCGCATGGCCGCGCCGGCCTCGTCGGAACAGGCGCAGCGCCTGCTGGAAGAGCGCGAACGCCTGATCCAGCAGACCCAGGAGGAGGCCGCGGTGCTGTCGGCGCAGGCGCAGCGCGAGGCCGAGCAGCAGGTGTCGGTACATGAGCTGGTTCAGGCCGCCGAGACCCGAGCGCAGAGCATTGTCGACCAGGCGCATCTGACCGCCACCGAGACCATCTCGCGGGCCAACCAGGAAGCGGCAGCGGTGCGCGGCCAGGCGACGACCGAGGCGGTCTCGCAGGCGCTGGAAGCCGATCGCTATTCGCTGGAGATGCTGCGCCGCCTCAACGACCAGCTCCGGACGATGCAGACCTCGGTCAGCGGCGCCGTGGAGCAGCTCGAGTACAAGGTCGAGCAGAGCGAACAGTCGCAGTCGCTGGACCAGCGAGACGAGGCCGCACGCCGGGCGTTGAGCTAGTCAGCGACCGCGGCGAGTTGCGGTTGGGGCGCCAACGGATGGCCGACCGCCTCGCCGACGCGCTCCAGGGATTGCATCAAACCGTCGAAGTTCTCGAAGGTCAGCGACTGAGGTCCGTCCGAGAGCGCGTGGTCGGGATTCGGGTGCACCTCGACCATCAGTCCGTCCGCGCCGACCGCCATCGAGGCGCGGGCCATCGGCTCGACCAGGTACCAGTGCCCGGTGCCGTGCGCCGGGTCGCTCACGATCGGCAGGTGGCTCAGCCGCTTGACGACCGGAATCGCAGAAAGGTCCAGCGTGTTGCGGGTCGTGGTCTCGAATGTGCGAATACCGCGCTCACAGAGAATCACGTCGCGGTTGCCCTTGGCCATGATGTACTCGGCCGCGAGCAACCACTCGTCGATCGTTGCCGAGAGCCCGCGCTTGAGCATCACCGGCTTGCGCGCCAGGCCAACTTCGTCGAGCAGCATGAAGTTCTGCATGTTGCGCGTGCCGATCTGGAGGATGTCCGCGTAGCGCGCGACCAGTTCCACGTCGCGCGTCTCCATCACCTCGGTGATCACGGGCAGGCCGGTCTCTTCTCGCGCGGTGGCGAGGTGCTGCAAACCTTCTTCACCCAATCCGCGGAATGCGTAGGGTGAGGTGCGCGGCTTGAACGCGCCGCCGCGAAGAACCTGCGCACCGGCAGCAGCCACGGCCTTGGCCGTCGTGACCATGTGCTCTTCGTTCTCAATCGAACACGGACCGGCCATGACGACCATGGTGCCGTTACCGATCTTGACCCCCCCGACATCGATCACGGTGTCCTCAGGCTGGAACTCGCGTCCCGTCAGCTTGTACGGACGGGAGATGGCGATCACTTCCTGGACGCCGCTCATCCGCGACATCTGGGTGCGGATGTCGGGATCGCCGATGACGCCGACCGCGCCGATCACGACCCGCTCCTCGCCCGGGGAGAGATGGCCTTCGAGGTTGAACTCCTTGAGACGGGCCAGGACGCCGCGAACCTCCTCGTCGGTCGCGCCCATTCTCATGACAATCAGCATGTCGTCACCTTCTCACTCATTCGCTGTACGGCTCGGGCTCTCTACCTAATCTTCTCAGGAGATTGCCGCTCGAGCTTGACGGTTCTGTGTTAACAGTTAAGTCTGTTCTCAGCACTCTCGCGCCGCGCAGGTAGACATGCTGGATCTGGTTCTGACGCAGCGGACTATTGACGTGCAACAGGATCCGCAGGCAGGACGGCAGTGACCCTGGCACGTCCATCTCGTGTCCGCACATCAGCGCGGCATGACTCCACCTGTAGGTCAGACGCGCCGCGACGGCGGGAAACTCCGCGTCGAGATCCGTCGTGGTCGTGAACCAGGCCGAGGCGACTTCGCTCGACTCGATGTCGTTGCGCGCGATCATCTCGCCCAGCAACTCTTCAGTTGCCTCGATGATGTCCTCGCGTGTGTTGTTCTCGACTGTGGTGGCGCCGCGAATTCCTCGCAAGCGCCAGACAGCTTCGGGATCGCTACTCGGCATCGTCAGGTGCTCGGTACGCAACTAGGACTGGTTGTGTGACTGTGTCGGATGGGGGGAGCGCTGAGACGTGAAGATCGGCGATTCGACGATGATCGTCGTCGCTCGATCTAGCGACCGGCGGCAAAGACGCCGGCCGCGGAGATATAGACGCAGTCGAAGAACGTTGCCTGCACCTGGGACGCAGAGTGGCTCATTCGCCTGTCGTTTCGCTCCGGCGGCCGGTGACCACCTCGAGGTATCGCTCCACGGCCGCCGCGCGACCGCCTGGCGGCGCCGACGCGATCGTCGCGGTCAGCGCTGAGCCGATGATAGCAGCAGGCACCATAGTTCCGACCTGGACCACGTGCTCCCGCCTGCTGATCCCGAATCCCACTGCCAACGGCGTGTCAGTCCTCGCCCTCACTCGACCGACAAAGTCGGCCAGATCACGGGCAACCTGATCGCGCGCGCCGGTCACACCGGTCAGTGAGAGCAGATAGATGAAGCCCGATGCCCGCCGCGCAACGGCGTCGATGCGCTCCGGCGTGGAGGTCGGCGCGAGTAGATAGATCAGCGAGATGCCGTGCCCGGCCAGGACTTCGCGCGCAGCGTCCGACTCGTCGACCGGCAGATCGACGATGATGACGCCGTCCACGCCCGCCTCGGCGGCGCGGCGCGCGAGCGCGTCCAGGGGTTCACCTACCGCGCTGCCTGGATCCCGGTCGGAACGGTCGGAGGAGGAAGCGTGGGCAAGGAACGGGTTCAGATATCCCATCAGCGTGAGCGGGGCGTCGGGCGACTCCGCTCGAGCGACGCGCACGGCGTCGAGCGCCGTCTCCAGCGTGGCGCCCGCCGTCAGGGCCACGTTGTAGGCGTCCTGGTGCACCGGACCGTCGGCCAGCGGGTCGGAGAAAGGCACGCCAATCTCGAATCCGGCCGCGCCGCCGCGCAGCGCGGCGCGCACCAGCTCAGGCGTCTCGGCCGGAGTTGGAAACCCGGCGGCCAGGAACGGAAACAGGAGCGGGCCGTCGCCGCGCTCGGCTGAGGCGGCAAATGCTGCGCGGTATCGCTGTCCGAGTTCGGGCATGCCGGCCTCCTCAACCGAGTTGTTGTACCAGCGTCGCCGAGAAGCCGATTACGTTGAAGCCGAAGTGCGCCATTGACGCCGCGGTCAGTGACCCGGTGCGCAGATAGACGATGCCCAGGATCACCCCGGCGACGGCAAACGGAATCAGGCTGCCCAGGTCGGCGTGCAACGCGGAGAACACGGCGGACGAGATCACAAACGCGGGAATCATCCCCCAGTGCGGACGCAGTCCACCCAGGATGAAGCCGCGGGCGAACGCCTCCTCGTAGATCGGCGCGCAGACGACAACGAGGACGGCAAGGGCGATCATCACTGATGCGTGGACAAACAGCCGATCGTCGTCAATCGTCGACTGGGGCTCGAGCGAGTCCGCCCCGGCTGAAGTGACGATCAAGGTGTAGATGAACAGCACGGCATAGATCGTGATCAGTCCACCAACTGCCCAGACGACATCAGTGGAAGTTGGTTTGCGCCAGGCGACGACCCCGGGCTGGCTGCGTCGCCGCATGATCAGTAACGGGAGCGCGAACCAGCCGATCAGTCCGGCCAGACCCTGTCCGACGATGAAGATCAGCAATCCTGTTTCGCTGGTCGCCTCGCCGCCATCGATCTCAGTCACGATTGCCGTAGTCAGGATGATGATCAGCAACCAGGCCAGCGTGCAGAGCAAGCCCCAGCCGACCAGTTTGAAGCCTTCGAGGCCGCGATCAAGCCCGCGCTCAGCGGCAGGCTGTTCATCCTGGTCTTCGAGATCGATCTGTCGAGTCATCCGACTCCATGCTCCGCTACCAACAGTAGGATGACGCCGAGATTCCAACCGGCGTGCGCCAGCGCAGGGGCGGTCAGGTGCTTGGTCCGAAGGTAGAGCGCGCCGAAGATCAGTCCGAATATCCCGAACGGTATGGCCGCATACAGATTGAGATGCACGGCCGAAAAGAGCGCGGCGCTGAGGACGAGCGACGGAACCATCCACCAGACGCGGTTGAGCCCACCGAGAATGAAGCCGCGGAAGAAGGTCTCCTCGACAAGCGGAGCCAGGATCACTGCGGAGGCGGCGAGCATGCCGGCGACCCACCAGTTGGGGAACGCGGACCAGTCTTCGGGTGGCTCGCCGCGAAACGTCCACCACCAATCTCCCCAGTCGGCGATCTGCTCAAAGACCAACCAGACAACGACCATGCTCACCAAGCCACACAAGGCCCAGAGCACGTCTCCTCGCCGAGGACGCCGCCACTGGATCAAATCTGCCGCATCGTGCCGCCGCATGATCCAGCGAGGCAGCCAGACCCAGAGAACGGCGAGCATCGCATACGCAGCCGTCATGTCGATGGCGAGGCGCCAGTTGGGTTCGACACGCTCCTCCAGCCCTGACAGCCTGATGACCACAACCACCAACACAAGCAGAACAAAGCCGAGAAGCGACAGAGACACCGCGCGAAGCGGCATCCGCGCACGACCAAGAGTCCGTCGTTTCGGTAAGTCGAGGAAGCTATCGGGTACAAATGGATGCGGCGTGATCGGCGGTGGATGCGCCGTCTGCGCCGCCGGAAATGCGTTCAGCGACATGGGATCGCGCTGAACCGCGCGGCGAGCCGACAGATCCAGCGGATCAATCGGCATTATCTCCCTCGCGCCGCCAGGGCGTCGCGGACGATCTCGACATCCTTGTCACCGCGACCGGAGAGGCCGAGCAGGATGACCTCGTCGGAGCTCATCGACGGCGCGATCCTGGCTGCGTAGGCGATCGCGTGCGCGGTCTCGAGCGCCGGGATGATTCCCTCGGTCTCGGAGAGCAGCTTCAGCCCGTCCAGCGCCTCGTCGTCGGTGACCGAAACGTACTCCGCACGCTCGGTCAGCATCAGCCAGGCGTGCTCGGGACCAACGCCCGGGTAGTCGAGGCCGGCGGAGATCGAGTGCGCCTCGGTGATCTGGCCGTGCTCGTCCTGCAGCACGTAGGTGCGGGTGCCGTGCAACACGCCGGGTGCGCCCGCCGAGAGCGTCGCGGCATGACGGGCGTCCAGTCCTTCGCCGGCGGCTTCGACGCCGATCAAGCGAACCGGATCGTCGATCAGCGGGTGGAACAGCCCGATTGCGTTGCTCCCGCCGCCGACACAGGCGACGGCGACATCGGGAAGCTTGCCGATCTTCTCCTGCAACTGATCTCTCGCCTCGCGCCCGATGCAGGACTGCAACTCGCGCACGATCACCGGGTACGGATGGGGACCAATCGCGCTGCCGATCAGGTAATGCGTGTTGCGAACGTTGGTGACCCAGTCGCGGATCGCTTCGTTGATCGCGTCCTTGAGCGTCCGCGCGCCGGACGTGACCGGCACAACCTCGGCGCCGAGCAGCTTCATGCGGAAGACGTTGAGCGCCTGGCGGCGGACATCTTCTTCGCCCATGTAGACGATGCACTCAATCCCGAAGCGGGCGCAGGCGGTCGCGGTGGCGACTCCGTGTTGACCCGCGCCGGTTTCGGCGATGATCCGCGGCTTGCCCATCCGCTGCGCCAGGAGCACCTGACCGAGTGCGTTGTTGATCTTGTGGGCGCCGGTGTGGGCGAGGTCTTCGCGCTTGAGCCAGATCTGCGCACCGCCGAGTTGCTCCGACAGCCGTTCCGCGTAGGTCAACGGCGTCTCGCGTCCCACGTAGTCGCGCAGCATCGCGTCAAGGTTTGCGGCGAACGTTGGATCTGCCCGCGCCTCAGTCCAGGCATCGTCCAGCTCTGCCAGCGCGGGCATCAACGTTTCGGGCGCGAACTGTCCGCCGAAAGGACCAAAGGCTCCACTCTCTCTGCTCACTTCGCAGCCTCGCCTTTCGCCGCCGCGATGAACGCGCGGATTTTCTCTCGGTCTTTGGTTCCGTCGGTTTCGAGGCCTGAGGAGGCATCGACGGCCCAAGGCCGCACGGCGCGCACGGCCTCGCGGACGTTGTCCGGGTTGAGACCCCCGGCCAGGACCAGCGGGCGGCTCGACGCCACCTCCGCCGCGATCGACCAGTCGATGCGCTGTCCCATGCCGCCGCCCTGCTTCGACTTCGCGTCGAGCATCGTGATCGTGTTCGGGGCGCGAGCTATCTCTCGGATCACTGAACCGGCGTCCATACCGTCGGCCACGTGGACGACGCGCACGACGGCTCGACGGATTCGCGAAGCGAGAGCCGGATGCTCGCCCCCGCTCAGTTGGACCAGATCGAGATCGACCTGATCGAGCACTCGCTCAATCTCGTCGACCGTCTGTCCCGCAAAGACGCCAACCAGGAGGGGCCGGTCGGCCGCATGGCGCTCACGTTCGACGGCATCGGTGGTCGCTTCCGCGATCTCGACGCGCGGCCCCAGCTCGCGGCGGACGGCGCGGGCGACCTTGAGGTCGATTCGTCTCGGCGCGTTGGCGAAGATCATCCCAATCTCGTCTGCGCCGGCCTCTCGCGCCCAAACGGCGTGCTCAACTGCTCTCACTGAACAGACCTTGACAAACGTCATCGGCCCAACAACTCTCGCGCTTTGGCATGCGGGTCTTCGGCCGAGGACAGCGCTTCCCCGATCAGGACCGCGTTGACGCCGCAGGCTTCCATGCGCTTCATGTCGTCGCGCGTGCGCACGCCGCTGGCGGCGACGACGGGAACAGACGGCGGAATCAGGTCTCTCAGACGCTCCGTGGTGCTCAAGTCTTCTTCGAATGTGTGCAGGTTGCGATTGTTGATCCCGATGGCAGCGGCACCGGCGGACAGCGCCATCTCGGTCTCGGCCTCGTCGGTGACCTCGACGAACGGGATCAGACCGAACTTTTCGCCTGCTCGGGACAGGGACGTGAGCTCGTCTGCGTCGAGCGTCTTGGCGATCAGTAGGTATGCGTCCGCCCCCAGCGCCGCCGCTTCGGCGACCTGGTAGGCGTCGACGTGGAACTCCTTGCGCAGCAGCGGCACGCCGCTGCCGGCCAGCGAGTCGGCTGCCTCGCAGAGGTCCTGGTCGGTGGCGAAGAACGCAGGCGATGTGAGCACCGACACGGCGACCGCGCCCATGTCGCAGTAGATGCGCGCGAGATTGCCCGGAGAGAGGTCGGGGGCGAACAGTCCCCTGGAGGGCGAGCCTCGCTTCACCTCAGCCACGAATCCGACGCCGGGCTGCGTCAGCGCGGACGCGAAGTTGCTTCGCTGCGTCCGTGTGCGAGCGCGCTCGCAGAGTTCCCCGATCGGCACGGCGGCCTTACGGGCTTCAACAGCCACGCGGGTCTCGGCGACAATGCGTTCGAGGACGGATGCCATTATGTCGCCTCTGTCGCTTCGGTTTCGGCTGTGATCGCCTGCGACCGCTCGACCCACAGGTCCAGCTTACGCAGCGCGCGTTGATCGTCGATGCACTCGGCCGCGCGGCTGACGCCTTCGGCGAAGGTGGGCACTTCCTCGGCGGCCAACAGTCCGGCGGCGGCGTTGAGCGTGACGAAGCCGGTCAGCGCTGATGTCTTGCCGCCGAGCACGTCCCGCATCATCGTCGCGGACTGCTCCGCCGTGTCGCCTCCGCGCACCGACGCCAGTGACACCGGCCTGATCTGGAAGTCCTGAGGAGACACGGTGAACTCGGTCAGCCGATCTCGGTCGATTTGCCAGCAGGTGGTCTCCCCCTCGGGTGAGACTTCGTCCAATCCTTCGTGTCCGTGGACGACCAACCCTCGCCGTACGCCGAGCCGTCCCAGGGCGGCGGCCATCAGCGGTCCGAGTTCGGGCCGCGCGACGCCGATCAGTTGGTGCGTGGCGCGCGCCGGATTGGTAAGCGGGCCGAGGATGTTGAACACAGTGCGCACGCCGATGCGCCGACGAATCGGCGCGACATGGCGCATGGCCGGATGAAAGGCCTGGGCGAAGAGGAATCCGAACCCGACATCGCGGATGAGATCGGCGGCTTGGCCCGGCTCGACGCTGATCTGTCCCCCCAGTGCTTCGAGCACGTCGGCGCTGCCGACGCTGGAGGACATCGCGCGATTTCCGTGCTTGGCGACCGGGACGCCGCAGCCGGCCATGACGAACGCGGCGGCGGTTGACGAGTTGAAGGCGTGCGTGCCGGACCCGCCGGTGCCGGCGGTGTCGGCCAGTCGGGGGAGACCTGAGAGATCAACTCGCAATGCGTGCTCGCGCATCGTGCGAGCAAGGCCCACGACTTCGTCGATCGTTTCGCCCTTCATGCGCAGCCCAGCGAGTAAGGCCGCAGCCTGTACATCGTCCGCCTCGCCCGACATCAACGCGTCCATCGCGGCCGACGCTTCCTGATCGGACAGACTCCTCCGCTCGTCGACGACGGCCGTCAGCGCCGCACCCAGATCCGCGTCAGTCACGGGTGAAGGCCTCAGACTGGTCGAGGAAGTTCTGCAGGATTGCGTGACCGGTCTTGGTGCGGATCGATTCGGGATGGAACTGGACGCCTTCGATCGGATACTCGGTGTGACGCATACCCATCAGGATCCGACCGCTGCCGTCGATTCGCTCACACCATGCCGTGGGCACGATCTCTTTGGGCAAGGTGTCCGGTTCGACGATCAGCGAGTGATAGCGGGTCGCCTCGATCGGATTGGGGAGTCCCGCAAACACGCCTGAGCCGTCGTGTTCGATCGAGGAGACCTTGCCGTGTCGGATCTCGCCGGCCGGACCGACCGTCGCGCCGAACGCGTCGCCAATCGCCTGGTGTCCCAGGCAGACGCCGAGGGTGGGAATGGTCGGGCTGAATCGTTGCAGCACGGGCACGCTCACGCCGGCCTCCTTCGGCGTCTTGGGACCGGGCGAGATCACGATCCGCCTGGGATCGAGCGATTCGATCTCGTCGAGCGTGATCTGGTCGTTGCGATGCACCACGACATCGGCGCCCAGCTCGCAGAGGTACTGGTAGAGGTTGTAGGTGAACGAGTCGTAGTTGTCGATCAGCAACGTATCAACCGCCATCGTTGGCCTCTTCTCGTTCGCGCATGATGCGGCGCAGGGTGCGGTAGCCCTCGACCGCCCTGGGGAATCCGCAGTAGGGCGCTGCCGTGGCCATCACGCCTTCCAGCTCTCGCTCGGTGACGCCGTGGTTGAGCGCGCCGGGAATGTGGAACTGCAGCTCGTCGGGCTTGCTCAGCGCGACCAGGATCGAGACGACGACCAGCGACCGGTCGCGGCGCGAGAGCTGGGAGCGCGACCAGAGGTCGCCGAAGGCGAACTCGAAAGCGAGCTTGCCCACCGTCCCGATCCGCTCCATTCCGGCCAACGCCTCGGCCGGGTCCTGGGCTTCTTCGCGGCCATTGAGCGTGCGCATCACGTCTACGGCGTCGCGGTGGCGCTGGTCGTCGTCCTTGTACTCGGCCCGCGGGATCGCGTACGGCTGGCCGTCGGCCTCACTCCACATGCCCACCAGCACGTTGATCATCTCGTTGCCTGCGGGGAAACCGGAGTAGCCGGCAATCTGCAGCGCAATCTCGGTCATCTCCTCGCGCGAGAGGCCGTTGGCCGGGCCGAAGCTGGCGTGGAAGCGGACGGCCTGCAGGCGTTCGAGCGCGCCCAGCATGGCCAGCGCGACAATGTTCCGGTCGCGGCGCGAGAGTTCGTCTCCTTGCCAGACCTGACCAAAGATGTAGTCGACGACGTAGCTGCCGAACGCGCCGGTGCGCTCCTCGGCGGCCGCGGCGAAGCCGACCGGCTGGCCGGTCATCTCGGCCAGCAGCTCGCTGCCCGCCTGGCGTCGTTCCGAATGCGTGGTCATCTCAGTGCCTCAATTCTCGTCTTCGTTGGCTGGCGCGCATTCTAGGCTTGCGGCCCGTCCCAACTCGGTGGCGATGACGCCGACCTGCTCCAGCTCCGGTCGCGTCCAACCGAGCGACAAAGCCTTCTGGAAGTCCGCATCCCAGTCGAGATCACGTGCCAGCGCGGCGCTTGCCGCGATGCGACCCGCCAGCCGAGCCAAGGCGACATCGCGGTCCCTCAACGAGTCGGGTCCCGACCGCATGTCTACGGAACCGGGAACCTCCTCAGCGAACAGATCATCCAGAGAGGTGTCTGCGGCAAAGTCCCAGCCCGAGTCCAGGCGTTCGATGACGTTGGCGAGCAGCTCGCTCTGCTGGTCGGGCAATTCAGCGATCGCCGACGACGCGTCCCACCACTCCATCGCTTCGAACGGATTCGACTCGTCGTCCGGCGCGCCGTCGAACGCCTCCTCGACCGTGACCAGGTAGGCGTTGTGGATCGTGTGCCGCTGGCTCTCCGGCTCGGGACCGTAGACCGTGTGTGCGTAAACGGCGCGGACGCGCTGGCGCATGAGCTGAGCGAAGAGCCGCGGCACGGTGTCATCCGGCTCCTCGCTCAGTGGCGTCACGTCGCCGGGCAGCCACCATTGTCCCGGCCAGAGCTCCTCTCGGTTGCGTCGGCGCAGCAACATGACGCGGCCATGGTCGTCGAACATGACGCCGTAGCCGACGATCAGTGACTCCGACATCAGTAGCCCCGGACCCCGCGAGCTGTGGAGCCGGCCCGCGAACGCTCCTCGGCCAAGTCGAGCGCGGTAAACATACCCATCGCTTTGTTGACGGTCTCGTCGAACTCGAACGTAGGCGTGGAGTCGAAGACGATCCCGCCGCCGGCCTGCACCGAGGCGACGCCGTCCTGCATGATGATCGTGCGAATCGTGATCGCCGTCTCCATGTTGCCGCCGAAGCCGAAGTAGCCGAGCGCGCCGGCGTAGGGCCCGCGTTGATCCTCCTCCAACTCGGAGATGATTTCCATCGCCCGGATCTTGGGCGCGCCGGAGACGGTGCCGGCCGGGAACGTGGCGCGCACGGCGTCGAATGAGCTTGCGCCGTCCGCCAGCTCAGCCTCGACGTGGGAGACCAGGTGCATGACGTGGCTGTAACGCTCGACGTCGAGCTCCTGGGTGACCCGCACCGTGCCGGGTCTGGCGACGCGGCCGATGTCGTTGCGGCCCAGGTCGAGCAACATCACGTGCTCGGCGATCTCCTTCTCATCGGCGCGGAGTTCCGCTTCCAGGGCGCGATCCTCGTCGTCGTCCAAGCCCCGCCGGCGGGTGCCCGCGATCGGATGCGTCGATACCTTGCCGTCCTCGACGATCACCAACAGTTCCGGCGAGGTGCCGACGATCTGATGGTCGTCCATCTCCATGTAGTAGGTATACGGCGAGGGATTCACGGTGCGCAGCGTGCGATAGACGTTGAATGGATGCACAAACGTCTCGCGTGAGAAGCGCTGAGAGAACACGCACTGGATGATGTCGCCGGCGACGACGTAGTCGATGATCTGCTTGACGTCCGAGAAGTAGGCCTCGCGCTCCATGTTGGAGCGGATTGCGCTTGAGTGGCCGGCCGGCTCGGGCGCGTCGCCGGGCGGAATCGGCCGGCCGGACTGCAAGCGCTCGACCAGCTCGTCGATGCGAAACTCGGCCGCTCGGTAGGCGGCCTCGACATCACCGTCGAGCCGGGCGTGCGTGACAACCTTGATCACGTGCTTGAGGTGATCGAAGAGCAGCACCGTATCGACGAACTGGAACAGCGCCTCGGGCAGACCGTGCGGATCGTGACCGGCGGGCTGGACTCGAGGCTCGAAGTGTCGGATTGACTCGTACGAGAGATAGCCCACCGCGCCGCCGTGAAAGGGCGGCAGATCGGAGTTGGGCACGAGTTCGAATCGGCTCAGCTCGGCTTCCACCTCATCGAGCGGATCGACATCGCCGCCCGATGGAGCGCGGAACACGCGGTAGGGCTCGGTGCCGATAAAGGAGTAGCGGCTGGGACGCTCGCCACCCTCGACCGATTCAAGCAGGAACGAGTATGCGCCGCGCTTGACCTTGAGAAAGGCGGAGACGGGCGTTTCGAGATCGGCCAGGACTTCGCGGTAGATCGCGGCGAAATTGCCTTGACCCGATCCAGTGGCATCAGCAGCCAACTGCTTGAATTGGTCGAGGCTAGGGGTAAGTTCACCGGTTGACGGCATGGGAACAGGCTCCTGGGGTGGACGCGGCGCACGGCTTTCTGAGCGGAATCCGGCCGCGTCGGCGTGACGACTTAGCCTGCGCCTCGCCAGACCCCCTGGCCGCCCGACGTGTGGCAGTGCGCGGACGGACGCGTGCGCGTTCCCATCTCACCCGTTGACCACAGCGCGGACATCGCGTGCTCCTGTTCCTCTCCGCATCCTATGGGAGTGGTCGACGTTGTCAAACTTCGCGCGCGACACAGGTACCACGAGACTGCCTGCTTCTGGCGTTGATCGCGTCGACGAGTCGTCGGGCGGCGTGATCGTGGTCGTCGTCGTCGTTGACGAGCACCAAGTCGAACCAGTCGGCCTCGGCCATTTCCGCTTCGGCCTCGGCCAGCCGGGCGGCCATTTCCTCCTCGGTCTCGGCGTCACGGGATCGCAGGCGCCGCGCAAGCGAGGCGATATCGGGAGCGGTGATGAAGACGAGGAACGGGTGGTCCAGCTTGGTCTTGAGGGTGCGCGCGCCCTCGACATCAGTGCGCAAGATCACGGTGCGTCCCTGCGCGAGCAGGTCGTCGACGGCGGCGCGCGGGACGCCGCTGCGATGACCGTACGAAGTGACGTGCTCGAGGAAGGCGTCCTCGGCGACCCAGCGATCGAACTGCTCCTCGGAGAGGAAGACGTGGTGCACGCCATCGACTTCTCCTTGTCGCGGCGCTCGGGTTTTGGCCGTGGCTACCTTGGACAGTGTCCGGTCGAGCGCCATCGCGGCGTTGATTACGGTGTCCTTGCCCGCGCCCGAAGGTCCGGAAATGACCACCACCAGCGGCGCTGGTTCAGACCGCGACATGGCGCAGTCGATTCAGGTCGCGCCAGAAGCCGGGATACGAGATCTCGACCGCGTCGGCGCGCCGGATCGTGGTCGGACCGGACTCCGGTTCGGAGGCCAACGCGGCGACGGCAGCCGACATCGCGATCCGGTGATCGCCGTGCGAGTCCACCGTCGCGCCCCGCAGTTGTCCGCCCACAATCCGCATGCCGTCCGGCCACTCCTCGACCTCGACCCCCATCGCCCGGAGCATCGACGCCGTCGCCGCGATCCGGTCCGACTCCTTGACCCGCAGCTCCGCGGCGTCGCGAATCTCGGTGACGCCCTGCGCCAGCGCCGCGGCGACGGCCAAGGTCGGGAGTTCGTCCACGGCCCGGACAATCAACTCATCGTCGAGCATCACACCATGCAGCGTTGCGCCGCGCACGACCAGATCGGCAACCGGCTCGCCCGACGCCTCGCGCCGGTTGCCAAGTTCGATCCGCGCGCCCATCTGCCGCAGCGCGTCAATCACGCCGGTGCGCCTCGGATTGACGCCGACGTTGGGCAGGCTGAGCTCGGAACCGGGAGTCATCGCGGCGGCGATCATCCAGTAGGCGGCCGCGCTGATGTCGCCGGGCACCTCGACATCACGCGGACGCAAGGGCGCGCCGGGTTCGACCCGGATGGTTGCGTCGTCGACTTGAATCTGCGCGCCCATCGCGGCCAAGATGCGCTCGGTGTGGTCGCGCGACGGTCCGGGCTCGACGATCCGGCTCGGCTCGGTGGCGCGCAGGGCAGCGAAGACGATGCAGCTCTTTACCTGTGCACTCGCGACTGGCATCTCGCCGTCGTATCCGCGCACCGGGGCCGCGCTGCCATCGACCCAGAACGGCGCCGTCGCCGCGGAGTCGACCTGCACGTCCATCTGCGCCAACGGATCGAGCACTCGGCGCATCGGCCGCGAACGCAGGGACCGGTCGCCGTCGAAGCTGCTGCGGAACGGGAGTCCCGCGGCGACGCCGCTGAGCAGGCGGATCGACGTGCCGCTGTTGCCGCAGTCAAGCACGCCGTCTGCAGGCCGGAAGCCGTCCTGACCCTGACTGCGGACGAGGATGCGGTCGTTGGACTCTTCGAACTCAACTCCCCACTGTCGCAGGCAGGCCATGGTCGAGCGGCAGTCGGCGCTGTCCAGCAGGCCGCGAATCTCGGCTTCGCCCGGGGCGAGGGCGTTGCAGATCAAGGCCCGGTGCGAGATCGACTTGTCGCCGGGCACGCGCAGCGCGCCGCGAAGCGGGCCACCCGGATGGACCACGAACTCGTCGGTCATCGATCAGTCGCGCCTCCAGCGCCCGCGGCGCGCCTCGTGCTCTTTCTCGCGCGCTTCGCTGCGCTTGGTCATCTGGCGCACGCGGTCATACAGGCGCGGGCTGACCAGGAGCGAAGCCATCTGCGACGTGGCATCGGGGATTTCGGGGGATGCGCCGGCATCGGGGTCCATGTCGTCGCCGCCGAGGAATCGTGCGTGATTGATCTGGGCGGTGGAGAACTCGCGGAAGACATCCTCTTCCGTCTCATCGAGCAGATTGCGGACCCGGTCGAGTTCGAGCACGAGGCGGTCGATCCAGTGCTTGACCTGCTCGCGATTGGTGACCGCGATCTCCGTGGTCAGACTGGGATCGCCGGAGTTGTAGGCGGTCATGGCGCGGAATGTGTCGCCGGCGGCGCGGCCGAAGTCGGGCCAGCCGTCGGAGCCGCGCAGCATCGTGAACAGGGTCGAGGAGACGACGAGCGGCAGGTGCGACACGCCGGCCATCACGTAATCGTGTTCGGCCGCATCGAGAAAGTGGGGCGTCGCGCCGAGCTCGCGGACCATGCCAAGCACCGACTTGACGGCGGTCTCGGAGGCGGTCGATGAAGGGCTGAGGAACCAGCGCTTGCCGCGAAACAGGTCGGCGCTGGCGTTGTCGATCCCGAACGCCGAGGCGTCGCCCGCCATCGGGTGTCCGCCGACGAAGGAGACGCCGTTGGGCAAGTGTTGCTGCGCCCATGTGCCGATCTGGACCTTGGAGGCGGCGGTATCGGTGACGACCGCGCCGCGACCGAGACTCGAGGCGATCTCTTCCATCAGCTCGGCCGTCGCCGCCGGCGGGGTCGCGAGCACGACCAGGCCGGCGCCGTCGACCGCCTCTCGGGGATTGCCAACCACCCGGTCAACGGCATCCTGTTTGCCGGCCGCGTTGCGCGCCGGTCGCCAGTCGTCGAAGCCGACGACCTCGGTGTCCTTCAGTTTGGCTGCGCGCAGCCCCATGCCGATCGAGCCGCCGATGTAGCCCAGTCCAAGAATCGCAATCCGAGCCACGCCGGCCTCCTGTACTCGCCACGTTCGCAGACGCGTTGCGCTTGTCGCTCACGATATCGCAGCGGCGCTCGACGCAAGGGGGACCGAGCACCGTGATAGAGTCGGAACGCGTGGCAGCGCGAGGCTCTGGCGGGGCCGACGGGTCGATGACGAGAGTGGATGGGGCCCAACTTCGACGTGGCCGACGGCGCGCTGGCCGTATGCGGGTCGGGGCCTGCGCGCTGTTTGTGATGCTCGCGCTGGGGCTGCTGTCGTTGCTGCGTCCCGCAGGCGCGGTTGCCGCACCGACCAGTTGTGCATTCGGCGGCGGCCCGCCGTTCGCGCTGCAATCGTTCGAGGCGCAGGAGTCGCGACAGCTGTTTCTGGACACGTTGCAGCTCGCTGCCGCCAATCGGCTCTTTCCTGGCGACGAGGAGTTTCAACTCCCCGCGTTAATCGTGGGCCAGGCCGGCGTTGCCGATCATGCGGCAAACATCCCGCCGCAGTTGCTGTACGCCGTGGCCTGGATCGAGAGCAAGATGACGATGGCGGCGTCCCATGTCCCCTGGGGCACGCTGGGGCGGTCCTTGCTGTCGTTCGACTGCGGCTACGGGATCATGCAGATCACGAGCACGATCGATAACGACGGGGGGCTGCCCTCGCGCTATGAGGCGCTGGTTGGAACTCACTTCGCATACAACATTGCCGCCGGCGCCGGGATCCTGGCGGAGAAGTGGAACGAGGACTACTTCCCCGTTGTCGGCGAACGCGAACCGAGCTTCATCGAGTCGTGGTACTTCGCGCTCTGGGCCTACAACGGCTGGGCCTGGATTAACCATCCCGGCAATCCGATGTACAGCCCTGCGCGCGGCACATATGACTGCGACGCCGACCGCAGCGACTACTTCGACTATCCGTACCAGGAGCGGGTGCTGGGCTGCGTGATCAATCCTCCGCTCGTCGACGGGCAACGGCTGTGGGAGCCGCACCCGGTGGTGCTGCCCGACATCCCGGCCATGATCGCGCCGGGCGGCGCGCTCGACCCCGACCTGTTCTGGCAGTCGCTCGACCAGGTCCGGCAACGGATGAGCTTCAATCTGCCGTCGGGCGCGGTGCCTGCGAGGGCCGGCCTGGGCGCGGTGCCTGCGAGGGCCGGCCTGGGCGCGCTGCCGGACCGAGACGCGCTGCTGGGGATGCCGGAAGCGGACGGCCTGATCGATGAGCTGGAGTTGTCGTCGAGCGAACTCTCGACGCGCGGCGCGTCGCTGCGGATCGAGAACCGGGGCAGCGGGCTGTTGGCCTGGCGGGTGCTGCGCACGCCGAGTTGGCTGGAGGTCGGCGTCCAGGCAGGAGTCGCGCTGGGCAACGGATATGACTTTGCGCGGGGACCGGAGGAGTCAGTGATTCCGATCACGGCCGCCGCCGGCGGCGTGCCCGAAGGATCGCACCGGGGATGGATTGAGCTGGAGTTTCACTACCCGGACGGGACGCCGTCAAGGCAGAGCGTCGCCATATCATTGGACAAGCAGGGCGCGGCCTTCTACGAGGCGGGAACCCCGCAAAGCTGACCCCCCGTAGCTCAACCGGACAGAGCGACGGACTTCTAATCC